>NZ_CACA01000289.1:0-33911 GCF_000180455.1 Kamptonema sp. PCC 6506 | reverse complement strand
AGCAATTACCCATTACCCATTACCCATTACCAACTTTAACCACCAATAGGTAAAGTAATAACAAATTCTGTCCCCTCTCCCGGTTGAGAATCAACCTCGATTGTACCCTGATGTTTGGTAATAATTTGGTGGGAAATAGCTAGTCCTAAACCCGTACCTTTACCAATGGATTTAGTGGTAAAAAATGGATCGAAAATGTTCTCTTGAATTTCTGGCGGCATTCCAGGGCCATTGTCTCGGATTTTCACCTTAACACAATTAGACTCAAAAACTTCGGCATTAATCCAGATAGTAGGAGCTGAATTTCCAAGCTCTTCTAAAGCATCAATTCCATTGCTAATGATATTCATAAATACCTGGTTTAACTGTGCCGGATAACAATTAAGCGGCGGCAATTCGCCATATTCTTTGATAATTTTAATTCCGTGCTTGAGCCGATAGTTGAGAATCACAAGAGTGCTGTCAATCCCTTCGCGAATATCGGTGATTTTCATTTCACATTCATCTAGACGCGAGAAATTACGCAGAGAGATTACAAGCTCGCGAATTCTATCAGCTCCTATTTTCATAGAAGATAATATTTTGGGCAAATCTTCGCTGAGAAAATCTAATTCTATTGCTTCAATTTGGTTTTGAATTTCCTCTACTGGCTCGGGATAATGCTGTTGATAAAGTGCTAGCAATTCCATTAAGTCGTGAATATAGCCGTCAGCGTGTTCAATGTTACCGTGAATGAAGTTGATGGGATTGTTAATTTCGTGAGCAATGCCTGCCACCATTTGACCAAGGGAGGACATTTTTTCACTCTGAATTAATTGAGACTGAGTTTGTTTTAATTCTTTCGTGTAGTCTGCTACTCGCTGAATTAACTGATTAAAAGATACAGCTAAACTTCCTACTTCGTCTTCTGTTGTAACTGGTGTTTGCAGGTGAAAATTTGATTCACGAGTGACTTGTTGAGCAACATTTGTGACAGTTTCTAAAGGCTGTGCGATCGCGCGGCTAGTATGGTAAGCAAGAATGGCTGCTATGATTGCAGAAATCAGCATACTACCAATGATTATTCTGATTCTGAGTGCTTCTGCATACTGTACACCTTCGATTGCTTGCAGTCTTTGAATGCGTAATGCTGAAATTTCTCGATCTAAATTCTCAGAAAACCCATCTATTGCTAACGCCTTTTCGCCGCTAACATTCCTCAACATTTGTAGTTGTGCTGACTCGATCTGGTTGGGCTTTATATTCCAAGCGTTGGTTTCCATTAACTGCAACTTAATCAGTTCGGCATAGTAATCGATACTGACAGCATACTTATCCAATAAACTGGACAATTCACTATTGCCAATCGCTAAATTTTCAGTATATTTTTTGGTGAAATTTCTGATGTTTGCTATCAGGATTTTAGCGTAATTGATTTCTTGTATAAATTTAGAATTTTCATATTCTAGCAGAACAGAATCTCCGATGACAACAGGCAGTCGCGAGGCGTGCGATCGCGCGTGAAAGACAGTATCCTGTAAATTTTGCAGGAGTTCTTGTTGCTGTTGAGCAATGTTTAACTGATACAAAGCTTGCTTGCGGAAGTAGTCTCCGAATCCCATCCCTATTCCCGTTCCCAAAATGGCAATCCCAATTGCCAAAGCATAGCCATAGCCGATTTTTTGGCTAATTCGTAACCGACTGAATATTTGGTTTATCCCCTTTTTCGGCTTAGCTGAATTTGTAGATACCTGCTTTTGAGGGAATTTGTCAGCCTTGGCTTTGCTTTCTCTGGGCTTTGCGGGGGTTAATAGCAACATCACAACTTCCTCCCAAGCTCATCAGGAGTAAACTCCTGCCAACTTAACCAGCTAAATCTGCGCGATCGCGGCTGATGGGCGCAATGTACCTAGTGTTAATACTTAGTATGCCTCTTTTTTAGATAAAAGGTTTGTGATCTCTATCAATATTTTCTGTGATTGTACACAGAATTTGAAAATAGCTGGTAGTAAAACCTCTAATTTTATACTAATTGCGCCAATGGCTGTAACTTTTGCACCTCGTTCAAAGGATTTGATTTTGAAGACTATTGTTCCCTGTAAATTTCGTAAATTTCCCTTCGCTTGGTGTTGCCTTACCAATTTTTGGACGAGAATTTTACTTACAAGCTAATATAAACTACATCCTCTTCTTTATCAGAATTAGCCATATTTTTTTATAGTAATTAACAAGTAAGAAATGGAATTTAAGATGCTGGATTCTGCCATATTATGCCTCTCCTGAAGTAGAATTTAAACTTAATAATCATTCATTATACATATAGCCCAATAATTGCGGCCACAATCCGTTCATCGAGGGGTTGCACTAAAGGAACTTTAAATGCTTCGTTAAGTTTTTCTATAGGAATAGGCTCTTCTATTAAATCATTATATAGGTCTTTAAGGCGCAAAGGCTCAGAGCGCCCACGCTCTTTCAAACGCTTAAACCACAAAGGACGAATGATATCAAGCCACCAATCAGCTAGAAGGCTTAGGTCTACACGCTCTTTTCCTAATTCTCCTTTTATGCTAGAAAGTAGATGATCCACTAATGCTTCATACTCAACTTGATTTTCCTTAATAGCTTTATTCTTGTATTCTTTCAGAATTTCCTTCATCAAAATGAGAGCACGTTGCTTTTTTTTTGGTAGTAGCATTTCCTCGGTTTTAATCAGAATATTTATAAAAGATTCGAGCCATACATTATCTTTTTCTCTCTCTATACTTTCAACAGGATAAACCAGATTTTCTCGTAATTTTTGACTGATTTTCTCTAAGTCAGTTATCGGCTTAATTTCTAAAGAATCAATATATACCCAATTAGGTGCGCCCCATTTTGTTCCAGCAATAGCAAAGAAAGCCCAAGGACACTTTTCTGCTCTAACAAAACTCAAAGAAGAACGTATTTTACTTGTGCGTAACTGCTTATATACTTCGCAATTAACAAGAGATTTTTCACCTTCTACAAGCGATCTTACAGGATCAAAAACATCCCCTAGTTTCCAACTTTCACTTATACTTAACTCCTCATCTAACTTGACTAAATCTGCTTCCAAAATAATCGGCTCGGATGAATCTGTATCTATATTTTGGGACAAGTTTTCAGGGAGTTTAAGGTTTGACCCTAACAAATCCGAAACCAAATAGTGACGAGCTAAAAACTTGCCCTCAGAAGACCGTAAGGCAAACTCAGAGCTATCTTTTGGCCACCAAGACTCAATAGTAGAATGAGGGTTATCCATGCGATCTATCCGACCTATTCGCTGCTCCGCCAAACGGATAACGCTCGGCGTAGTTAGTTGCACAATTGCTGAAGCTTGTTGAAGGTTGACACCCTCAGACATTGCATCTGAACACAAAGCGATAGTTCTTGATGCCTTAGATCCAGGTTGAAATTTTTTATTCATTTTTTGAGCCTCTTTTGGATTGGCTCCAGTGGCAATTATTACATCGCAAGAATGATAATTATTAAGATGGCGCTTGATGTCATAGAGAGTTATTAGGCGGCTATCAAAAGCTATTATTAGTTTGTGTTTATCTAATAAATTATAGAGTTTCTCGGCTTTGGCTTTCTCTCTTGAATCAGAGATACGTTTAGATAAGCTTGTAATATTTTTGTAAATATCAATCTCTTCTTCACAAGCTTCTTTATGTTTAGCTGGATCAGTTAACCAATCTGGCAGTTGAATTTGAAGTTGATTTTGAGGAGGGATACCAGCTAATCCTTCTAATTTTTTGACTAAATTACCCGTTTCCTGTGCTTTAATACAACCTTGAATATTATAGTATTTTTGAGCATACTCAGTTCCATAAATATGTTCAAGTAAGGCTGAACGTGAAGAACGCAAGCAAGCCATTACCTGATAAGCAGCCAATACTTTAGCACCCTTCAATCTAGCTTCAAGATACTTTTCCTCAGTCCAACCTTGCTTTCGGTGAAAATCACTTAATTCTGGAATATTTTTTAGATATAATAAACCCTGTAATCTCTGACTTTCCTCACGAATTTGTTTACATAAATTACGATCTTCCTCAGTTTCGCCGCACAAATAATACTGTGATTTATTTTCAGGATAACGGCATAAATCACCAAACTGATCCTTATAGCAATCTGGCTCTTCATCAATCATCCGATTAAGCATACTTTTAGTACGTCTAACTGTAAATTGTTGAATTGCACCTCTCAGCTTATCCCTTATATTGGGTGAAATCCTTTCGCTCAATTTGCCACGTTTGTTCCATATCGGTTTAAGCTCATCTAATAATTCATCATCAAAATTATCAGTTCCTAACAATTCAATGATCGAAAGCAAATCGTGTGTTCCTCTATTGATCGGAGTCGCAGTAAATACTAATATATAATCAGCAATATTGTTCATTAGTGCCTGTGTGCGATTCGCAGTACGACTGAAAAAATTGTGTCCTTCATCAATAGCAAGAACTTGACCCCGACGAATAGCAGAAATGATATCGTTGTCCTGTTTACTTAATAAGCCGTGCGAGTGTGTCTGAACACTGTAATCGCAATGCCTAAACTCTCTCTCCCAAGACTCTTGAACAGCAGGCGGACAAATTAATACAGGGCTACCCTGCCGCATCCGCCCAGTCTTCCAAATTTGGTTCATTACGCATTTAATCAGATGTGCTCCCATGCGAGTTTTGCCCGAACCCGTTGCATCAGCGATAAGTACACTACCAACATTCTCGATTACCCAAATTGCCTGGGCAATGCCCTTTTCCTGAGAAGGCCAAAGCTGCGGTTCATCGGCAAAATAGTTCGTAGATTTATATTTTTTTGCCCACTCACCCTCTAGTAATTCTCCACAAGCTCTGGCTAACGCTTCCTCCCAAGAAACTTGGCTTAAAAGTTGTTCAAGTAGCTCAATTAATTCATTATTATAGTCCGTTCCCAGATCCCAAATTTTTTCTGCTAACTCACAAGCTTCATCGAAACGCTTGATTTCCTTTTCCTTTTTTTGCTTTTGAAATCTCACGTTTGCTTCAATTTGATGGATTAGTCCAGAATTACTATAATTGCTAGAGCCTATAGTAATGGCATTGTCTCCATTAAAAATCTTCGCATGAATTGGTTTATTTGTGGCAATCCTTGTTTGCACTTTTCCAACTTTAATTAACTTGATAGCAGCAATAAGCTTGCCACATTTAAGGATAGAAATACCCCGATCTTGCCAGTATTGCTTTATTTCCTCAGAAAATTTATTTTTAGATTGAAACTCTTTTGCCTTTGTCGGATAGGGTTCATTCCCCAGTAAAATTCTAATTTCATTAAAAGCCTCTAAATTACTGTCTAAATCAAGATAATAATTATCAAGGCAGTCAATAATCCGATCTAGTGAAGCGTAACCAGTAATAATTAGTGGGTCTTTCGAGTCGCGTAAATCGCTATCGATAATTGCTCCCACACTAGAGCCTTTGTAGTTATACGGAAATCGTTCGCGCTCTGGCCAGCCCCTATCGCTTTCATCATTGAGAATATTCATAGGTTTTCTCCTTTCTTTGAGATGTTTTATTGTTAATATCTGAACGGCTCTTCCTTCAACATCCATTTCTCAACCGCAACACTCATTACTCCATCTTGAGATTGCAATTACCTCATCAATAAATTGAAACTTTTGAGATTAGCTGAGATTTTTGATGAGGTATTTACTTAATTCTTAACGAATTTAGAAAAGGATTTAGACCAATTTTAGGAATTTAGCCGTTTGACATAATAGCGAATTGCGCCAAGTGCAGTTTTGATTGAATCTTCAGCTTTATCCGCCGAGATATCTGTCATCTCACCACCTATCAACTGAATCAGATCGGTAGCTTGCATTTCCAACAGCCACTCATTAAACTGCGATCGCGCCACCCTTTCCCCAATCACCCGCCGTATCCGATAAATGGGAACCAAATCGTCATAGTTAAAATCTTGATTTAGCCGATCGTAAACCTTCAAAGCCACCACCTTAAACCTCTCATAAGAAGCGATCGTCTCCACCTCTGGCTTAGGTTTCTCCACCGCCACACTTACCGATCCCTCTTGAACCCGCAACCATTTCAATAGTGCATTCCCCAATCTCGTCCCAATTTGAGAACCGTCAAACTCAAACAGAGAATCGCTATTTTTCAAACCTTGAGCTAAAATCTGCTGACCCACATCCGTAATTTCAACTACCATTACTCGCTTTTCAGTCGAAAATGCGATCGCACCACTTTCTCGCAAACCAGTCAAAATTCCCTCATAATCTTTACTCGTCTCCCCAGTCCGCACAATCCTTTTAGTCAAATCCCCCTTCTTCACCCTCCCCTTACCAAAGGATACATCCCACAAATTCAGCAACACCCGAATTTTTCCTTTCGCATCCCAAACCAATTGTTCTTCAGGTGTCCGAGGCGTTTTAGACACAACAGTTCCTTCTTGTTCCGACATATCCATAATTCCAGTAACGGGTACAACAATCAGAGTTTTCAGTAAAAATACCGAAGACAAATCTGATTTTTCTATCGTAATACTTAGTGAGGTCGCAAAAACCTATCCAATTTCATCTTAACAGGACTTACGCACTCACTACAATTTTTTGTGATTGCGAATCCAGTAAAACAAACTCTAACCTTAATTTATCATTATCAGTACATAAGTCCTAGTTAAAATAACTCTGCCCAATTTAGGCATAATGAAATCGAATAAAATTTAGAGTATTGTCTAAACCCCGATCAATTGACAGCACTGCTAGTAATACTTGCGATCGCTCCCTAATTGGTAATTATACCTTGAATAATCAACCTGCCACATCCGCAGCGCAGCACGGCAAATTACTTACAAATTACTATGGCAGCAAAAAATAATCTCTTACAAACTGCCTCCCTGCCAGCTCTTACCAGCCTCAAGCATCTCCGATGAAACTAATAGATTCTCCTGTAGAGATTGCAATTACAGCATACATTTTTGAAGCTCATCATTCCCCCCTTAGCTAGATTTAATTCCCACCTTAATTTATAGCTTTATTCTTACTTTAGGAAGATAAACTCACCATAAATGCTTGTTACATTGCAAAAGCAGTAATGAGTTAAAGTTCCTTTATGAAAACAATTCCCGATCGAATTACAGAAAGCAAAGACAAGCTTCCAAACATTACTCCTACCCCTTCTCGTTTGAAAGCCCAATCCTCTAGTCATGACCTGAAATCTCGTCTAGATTGGGGCGAACCAGGGTTAACAATAATTGATGCACGCGATCGCGAAAGCTTCAACAAAAGCCACATCACTGGTGCGCTGCCAATGCCAATGGATGAATTAGTAGAACGGGCAAAAAGCAGCCTAGAGTACAATCGCGACATCTACGTTTATGGTGACAGTGACGAAGAAACTGCTCAAGCTGCTGCCCAACTTCGCGCAGCCAACTTTGAAAACGTAGCTGAACTTAGAGGTGGAGTTCCTGCTTGGAAAGCCATTGATGGCCCCATTGATGGTTCTCTAGAACACGACAACCCAGGCCCAGATGCCTACAACGTTCTTTCTCGCCTACAACACCACGCACAAGCGCAGAAAGTGAACCGATAAACAACTTTTCCCTCTCTTTAAGCGCAGGTATAAACAAGCACCCTTTTTTAGCAGCAACAGCGCTGTTTTATTCTCGGACTAAATCGACCAAAGAAAAGGCGATCGCGCTCTGGTAAACTAGAGAGCGATCGCCGATTTTTTATTGATTCAAATAACAGTTAACCGTTAACAGTTAACCGTTAACCGTTAACCGTTAACCGTTAACCGTTAACAATTACCCATTATCTCCTTCTAAATTCCGAAGCAACTATCATCGATCCAATCCCCGCATCTGTGAATATCTCTTGCAGCAGAGCATGAGGAATTCGACCATCAATAATATGTGCAGCGTGAACACCTTGAGCCAAACTACGGACGCAACAATTCACTTTAGGAATCATCCCACCAGACACAACGCCAGACTCCATTAGCCCCCTAGCTTCCTGAATATCTAGCTTTGCAATCAAAGTATCTGGATTGTGATAATCCTCCAAAATCCCGGCCGTATCAGTCAGCAAAATCAACTTTTCTGCCCCCAACGCCGCCGCAATTTCCCCCGCAACTGTGTCAGCATTGATATTGTAAGCTTGTCCCGTTTCGTCCGCCGCTACGCTCGACACTACTGGAATGTAGCCCCCATTAACCAGAGACTCCAGAAGATTGATTTTTACGCTACTGACTTCCCCAACAAAGCCAATACCTTCTTCACCTTGGGGGCGGGCTCGGATCAAATTAGCATCTTGGCCGCATAACCCTACCGCCCGGCCTCCCGCTTGGTTGATCAAGGAAACAATCTCTTTATTTACCCTTCCTACCAATACCATCTCCACAACATCCATCGTCGCGGCATCTGTCACTCTCAGACCATTCTTGAATTGTGGCTCGATCCCCAACTTAGCCAGCCAAGTGTTAATTTCTGGGCCACCGCCGTGAACAACAACGGGGCGCGCTCCCACACAGGAAAGCAGTACAATATCCCGCATCACCTTATCTTTAAGGTTGCTGTCTTTCATGGCTGCACCGCCGTATTTGACAACAATGGTGCGTCCCGCAAACTGTTGAATGTAGGGCAATGCTTCTGAGAGTACCTCAGCCCTATTGGTTTCAGACTTCCTGGGAAAATCGCTTTGTTTGAGCATGGGTAGTAGAATTACATTTTCACAATTATTAAAGATAATAGCGATCGGGTGTCAGCTTTTATCGCAACTGCCCAGAGGGTTAGATCCAGATCGATTGCTCAAACCCTTATGGGGATTGTATTTTCCTTCTTCCTTCTTTCTTCGGCTTGATATCCCCTTGGCTTTTTGCTGACACCCTCAAAGGAATATGGCGATCGCTCTCCCAAACTCCTCTAAAATGCGATCGCTCCAAGTCTTGTCAGTATTATAGTTTTTTCTAATCAACTTCTTAGGAAAAATCTCTCTACAACTTATGGATTCCTTGGTAAAGTAAAGAAATGTATTGTATTTGTAGATTTTAGTTAACGTTTTATGACAACCAGTGCAGTCTCAGAGTCGCCCCCAGCCAAGTTTTACTCCCACCCAGATATTGACTCATTTTCCCCGAAAATGACCGTATTCTGCGACTTAGATGGCCCCATCGTTGACGTATCCGATCGCTACTACACTACCTATAAGCTCGCATTAGCGGATACTCAGGCAGCTTATCAAGCTCAAGGAGTCTTTCTAAACATCACACTACTTAGCAAGCAAGAGTTTTGGGAAATGAAGCGCGAGCGAGTACCCGACGCTGAAATTGCCCAAATTTCGGGATTGCAAGGTTCGCAAATTAATGAGTTTCGGCAGCGAGTAATGGAAATTGTCAATGAACCAGAGCTTTTGCACTTAGATCGGCTTCAGCCAGGGGTACAATGGGCGATCGCACTTCTTCACTCTCACGGCGTGCGTCTAGTTTTAGTCACATTGCGCTCCCAAAGTCAAGCCACTCAACTCTTACAAAATTACGGTCTCGCCAGACTCTTTACCTGTATTCGCGGTACTCAGGTGACAGATGCTGCGTATAATAATTATGCTAACTTGAAAACGCAACTGTTAGATGAAGTTGTAGAAGAACTAGATTCATCAATAGACTCTGCTTGGATGATTGGAGATACGGAAGCAGATATCCTCGCCGGCCAAGCTTTAGGTATTCCCACAATTGCTGTTACCTGCGGTATTCGTAGCACTACCCAACTACACGCATTGCAACCCACCCGTATTCTCAGCGATCTAGTTTGCACTGCTCATCACTTACTAACAGTTAATTGTTAACAGTTAACTGTAATATCGAATCGCGTTCTACACGAATTATATATTTTGTCATTGCGAACGCAGTGAAGCAATCGCAAAGCCTTTTTGAGATTGCTTCACTAAGTTCTCAATGACTATACAGAAGCAATCGATCCTAATAATAACTATTACCAATTACCAATTCCCAATTCCCAATTCCCAATTCCCAATTCCCAAAATTAAGATTCCCAATTACTCGTTATATCCCACAATCGATTCAGAGGGAAATAGATCACCGGAGCCCAAAGACTGCTAAGAATAGCAGAACACAAAGCTACTCGTTGATGGTAAGTCCAAATTTCTCCTAAATTACTTTCCCCAATCCAACTAAACTGAAAAGCCATTACTGTCTCCGCTACCACAGCCATGCCAAACACAATTAAGGCTATAGGTATGGGGTCTTTTTCAATAATTTCTGGCGGAATAGAGCGCATTTTCTGCAATACAATCGTCAAAACTCCTACTATAACTAGACTCACCGCATGAGTTGGGTGAGGAGCAGTCATGGCATCTTGGAGGAAGCCCACAGCTATACTGCCCACAATAGCTTCCATTAGCGTCCGCTTGCGCCTAATACTCCAAGCCACTACCCAAATTAACGGCCAGTTAGGGCCAATTCCCAGAAGTTCCATTCCGGGGAGACGAGTAGGTAAAATCAAAATGCACACGATTACAGAAGCGATCGTTACACCCCAGTGGAGAAAATGGCGAGAACCCAGAGACATCCTAGAGAAATAAGTCATCGCTTTTCTTCGCCTCCTTCCTCTTGAGAAGACTGATTTTGAGCGGAATTAATCTTTGAAGGGGCATTTTGAGGAAGAGCTATCTCCGAGGGTTCTTCGTGTGCATAAACTACCACCCATTCCAGAGAATTAATCGATGCCGAGAATTCAATTATAGCTTCAGGGGCTGGACTTTTGTTCATATCCAAAGACTCCACCCTGCCTACTGGCAACCCAGCCGGATACAATTGGCTGAAAGATGAAGTTGAGACCATATCTCCTGGCTTGACATTCGGAACATTATCAAAAAACTCCATCACAGCCCGATTTTTCGCTTTGTCTCCTTTTCCCCGCAGGAAACCCATGTGACGACTGCGGCTTATAGCGACACCAACTCGGCTAGTAGGATCGCTAATCAAAACGACAACACTTGTATTAGGAGTGACATTAATAATCCGTCCTACTAAACCGCCTGGGCCCATAACAATAAACCCTTTGCGGATACCATCTTTACTACCTCGACCTAAAGTTACTTGTTGCCACCAATGGTCTGCACTTCGACCGATAATGGGGGCTGCAATTCCTTTAGTTTTCTGGGTAGCAACATAACCTAAAAGCTGTTGTAGCTTCTGATTTTGGGCTTGTAATTCTGTTAAGCGGTCTTGGAGTTCTTTAGTACGGGCATTGAGCAATTGCTCTTGTTCGGAGGCATTTACTTGGAAAGGGCGAGAAACCCAACCATAGACCTCAAATAATGCTTGACCTTGAGTTTCTCGAATTAACCAGGCTCCACTTAGAGCTATACCCAGCATAGCGATTTGCAATCGCAGATCCCACCATCGACGCAGTGTGTTTTTTAGCATAATTTCAGACTTTAGATTTTAGATTTTAGATTGAGGTAGCGATTTTAGATTTTAGATTGAATCCAAAATCCAAAATCCAAAATCCAAGATAGACTTCTTAGAGATTTCGCGATCGCCCACTGAACACCCGTTCTAATTGTTTGAAATTTTCCAAGACTCGACCAGTTCCCAAAACCACGCAGGATAAAGGGTCAGCGGCGACGTGAGTAACGATGCCGGTTTCATGGCTAATCAGAGTATCCAACCCTTTCATTAAGGCTCCACCCCCAGCTAGCATGATTCCCCTGTCAATAATATCTGCTGCGAGTTCTGGAGGAGTGCGCTCTAGAGTTCTCTTGACAGCTTCCACGATTACTGAAAGCGGTTCTGACATACTTTCTCGGACTTCTGGCCCTTTAATCGTAATCGTTCGCGGTAGGCCTGAGAGCAGGTGTAAGCCGCGTACTTCCATCGTGATATCGTCGTTTTCTAAAGTTGGATAGGCAGAACCGATTTGAATTTTGATATCTTCAGCGGTACGTTCTCC
This sequence comes from Kamptonema sp. PCC 6506, assembly GCF_000180455.1. Taxonomy (NCBI): domain Bacteria; kingdom Bacillati; phylum Cyanobacteriota; class Cyanophyceae; order Oscillatoriales; family Microcoleaceae; genus Kamptonema; species Kamptonema sp. PCC 6506. The sequence continues at coordinate 21,953 of NZ_CACA01000289.1, read as the reverse complement.
AATTACTAAGTTATGAACTTTTTTCATGTACTGGATGATGGCTTCATTGAGCTCGTCACCGGCAACGCGCACGGACTCGCTCAACACCGTACCCTGCAAGCTGAGCACGGCGACTTCTGTTGTCCCCCCACCAATGTCTATAATCATGTTGCCAGTAGCTTCGGCAACTGGCAATCCAGCCCCGATCGCAGCGGCAATTGGCTCATCAATTAACCGGACATCTCTGGCTCCCGCTTGAGAAGCAGCTTCCATGACGGCCCGGCGTTCAACTCCGGTAACGCCAGAAGGAATGCCGATCACTATCCGGGGTGCAACTAGGGTTCTGCCTTCGTGAACCCGCCGGATAAAGTGCTTGAGCATTAACTCTGCTGTGTCAAAGTCCGCAATCACGCCATCGCGCAGGGGTCTGAGGGCGATAACATTACCAGGGGTACGCCCCAGCATTTTTTTTGCCTCTTCTCCGACTGCGAGCGGGATTTTCAAATCTTGATCGATGGCAACTACAGATGGTTCTTGAAGAACGATACCTTTGCCGGATACGTACACGAGTGTGTTTGCAGTACCGAGGTCGATACCCATATCACGGGATAAGGAAAAGCGACTGAGAAAACCCACTGGTTTGTACCCTAAACTTAAATGCTACTGTGTGCATTGACACTCCCCGGTCTGAAGACGCGGGGATTCTTAAGGCTTTCCAGCCTTAATATCCCTATTGCTAGGGTTTCCGGGCGCAATCCTTTTGCCGAATGGCGGTCTGCTATCCTAGTCTTGCAACTAGCTCCTCGGTCGTGACTTTCCTCCAGTCCGGGGGTAGGTTTTAGCGTCTTTTACTGACGATTTAATCGTTTCAGAACTTGAGCATTGGTTGCGATCGATTATTTTGAGCATCCGTAGTACTGTTAAGTTAGATACTTGATTTCTCAAAATCCGCAACCTATAATGTAACTAAAATGTAACCAAGGTGGATTCTATTACGTTTTTGATCCTGAGTCTAGTCAGAATAGCTCATTGTTGAGCTGACGTTCCCCTAGAATCCATAATCTATATTGTCGAAAGAGGGGACGAAATCAGGATAAAGCCCAGACCTTGATTGTCTGGTCAAAGAACTATTTCTCTATTGTGGATGCTGTTTCATCATAAAAGCCGGAACTGAATTTATGAGTCTCAATGTTGTCACTCTTGTGGGCCGCGTGGGCGGAGAACCTGAAATAAAGTATTTTGATTCTGGTAGTGTTAAGTGCAAGTTGACGCTGGCAGTCAAACGGCGCTCTCGCAATACTGAGGAACCAGACTGGTTTACTTTGGAGATCTGGGGTAAAACTGCGGAGATTGCTGGTACTTATGTCCACAAAGGTAGCCAAATTGGGGTTACGGGGTCTTTGAAGTTCGATTACTGGCAAGATCGCAATACGGGTGCTAATCGCTCTACGCCAGTAATCAGGGTAGAACAATTAGATTTGTTAGGCTCGAAACGCGATAACGATAACAATATGTCGCAAAGCTACGATGAGTTATAGGCTCGTTGGATTTGGGTCGGTGAATTTTGAGTTTTGAGATAGCGATCGTGAGTTCAGATCAGTTAGAAGTTGTTCAGTCTGAGTACGCAACTGGCAAGGCGGTTTTTGAACGGGGCCAGTACGGGGATGCGGTGCGCCATTTTGAAGCGGCTAGTGCTTTGGTCGATCGCGGTTCCCGTTTAGGGGGTGAGGTGCAGATGTGGCTGGTGACGGCCTTGGATGCGGCGGGAGAAACTCAGGAGGCGATCGCGCTTTGTAAGAAACTTGTCCGCCATCCTAGTATAGACACTCGCGAACAAGCTCGTGGTTTGCTCTATATTCTGGAAGCGCCTAAGTTGAGCAAGCGCCCTGAATGGCTGGTGGAAATTCCCGATTTGGGAGCTTTAGGCGATAATCAGTCTAGTGCTTTGAAAGGTGGCGCTGGCGGGACGGTAAAGCCGTCGAAGCCTAAGCTGGTGATATCAGAGCCGATAGATTTGAGTAAGGTAAATACGAAGGATAATCGGTTTATCTGGGTGGGTTTGATTGGGTTTGGTGTAGCGATCGCGGGTTTAATTTTTTTCAGTTAGCGAATTGACAGACTTTTTCCTGTCGCAAGGCTACCCCTTCAAAGGCAGAAAGATAAGTTACATTAACCCCCTACATTTACTGGAAAATACCAATGCCAAAAAACAAACCAAACGTAGTTGAAACATATTTAGAGAGCAAAGTCAAGGTCGGAGTCTCGCTGACACCGACAGCGGCTAATCGTCTGACGGCGATCGCAGAAAAGCTCGGCATATCAAAGTCTGAGCTATTGGAGCGCATTGCTCACAGCGAGTTGCTCAAGTCTAGCAATGGAGCAGAGTTAACTTTTTCCTTGCAACATGGTTCGGGATCTCCGAAACAGGTTTCAAAATTGAAAGATCAAACAACTGAGGGCCAAAGTCACGACAGTGGTAAGGCTGAGTCCCCGGAAAATTCTGTTGCACAGTCAAAGGAATTGCTAGAAAGCTACAAAGCTTTGCAGAAGCAATATCAAGAACAGAGCGTGGCGATCGCATCTTTGCAAGCTAAAGTAAAAGAGTTGCAAAATCATCTAGAAGCTCAAGCTAGAGATAGTGTCTCTCTGGAAAGTTACCAAACTTTAGAGCGACAATCTCAAGAACAGATTGCAGCGATCGAATCTTTGCAAGCTCAAGTAACCGCCAATCGCTTTGGTATTTCCGTAGAAGCATTACTGCTTGCTGATACTGAAAACTTGCTCGCACCACCAGAAAAATCTTTCCAGAATGCTATGGAATACGTACTCAAAAAGAATGCGGAACTTTACCAAAGGCTGGCGTAATGCGCTATCTAACTTTAACTGAAGTTTTAGAACTTTATCGGTGCATTATTGAGCAGTCTGGCGGAGCATTTGGCATCCCTAATTTAGGAACCTTAGAGTCAGCTTTAGCTCAGCCACGCATGACATTTGGCGGGGAAGAACTTTACCCAACTATCATCGAAAAAGCTTCAGCCCTTGGATTTACTTTGATTAAAAATCATCCTTTCTTAGATGGCAACAAACGCATCGGTCACGCAGCAATGGAAGTCTTTTTAGTTTTGAATGGATTTGAGATTTCTGCACCTATGGAAGAACAAGAAAAAATTATATTACAAGTTGCATCAAGCGCGATTGCCCGCGATGAATTTACTGAGTGGCTGCGCTGTCATATTGCTCCTAATTCTATTTGAGAAAGTCTGCTATAAAAACTTAACTTTGGTATTGAAATTTTAATTGATGAAGCCAATTCGTCATTCACAAGCGATCGCTTTCCCCTTAAAATATTCTGGGATCGGTCAAGTTCAGCATAACCACCGCCCTCCCAAAGACCTATTACCAACTACCAACTCCTCTTCAAATGACCAATTCCACAGACATTGCCACCCTCGCCCGCTGGATGGCCTCCGACTTCAGCAACCAACCCCAAGCCTTTGAAAACCCCCCCTTCTTCGCCCACATCCGCGTCTGTATGCGCCCCCTCCCCGTAGAATTATTAGGAGGAATCAGCCTTTACCTAGAGCAAGCCTACGACTATCAAATCAATCAACCCTACCGAGTTCGAGTATTAAAATTAGTCCCCGCAGTTAATTGCATCGAGATCGAAAACTACGCGATCGAAAACGAAGAACAATTCTACGGCTCATCCCGCGACCCTGTGCGCCTCCAAGCCCTCAAAGCCGAAACTATCAAAAAACTCCCCGGATGCACCTTCATCACCCAATGGACGGGCAACAGTTTCCTCGGTCGAGTCGAACCCGGCAAAGGCTGCACCGTAGTCCGCAAAGGTCAAACTACCTACCTTGACAGCGAATTTGAGATCGATGAACACAAATTCATCAGTCACGACAGAGGGTTAGATCCCGAAACTGACGAGCACATCTGGGGTGCAGTCGCCGGGCCCTTCGAGTTTGTCCGCTGGGCTAGTTTTGCCCATGAGGTTGTAGTTTAAAAGGTTCATATTGCACCATTACCTGATACATTTACCCAGTATTGGCAAGCAAGATTTATCCCTGATTTATGAAAGTCCTGGTTATTGGTGGCGATGGCTATTGCGGTTGGGCAACCGCGCTCTACCTTTCCAATCGAGGTTATGAAGTTGGCATTCTGGACAGTTTTGTGCGGCGGCATTGGGATCTCGAACTTTGCACAGAAACCCTCACTCCTATTGCACCCATTCAACAACGCCTCCAGCGCTGGCATGATTTAACTGGCAAGTCCATTGAACTGTTCGTAGGTGATATCACCAATTATGATTTCCTCAGCAGTTCCCTTCGCAAGTTTAAACCCGAAGCGATACTGCATTTTGGCGAACAGCGATCGGCACCCTTCTCAATGATTGACCGCGAACACGCTGTACTTACTCAAGTTAACAATGTTGTCGGAACGCTAAACATCCTCTATGCTATGCGGGAAGATTTCCCCGATTGTCACTTAGTGAAATTGGGAACGATGGGCGAGTACGGCACTCCCAATATTGATATAGAAGAAGGCTATATCACTATCGAACACAACGGTCGCAAAGATACTCTTCCTTATCCCAAACAGCCGGGATCTTTTTACCATTTAAGTAAAGTTCATGACAGCCACAATATTCACTTTGCTTGCAAAATCTGGGGTCTACGCGCCACAGATTTGAATCAAGGGGTAGTCTACGGCGTTTTAACAGAAGAAACCGGGATGGATGAACTGTTAATTAACCGCTTAGACTACGATGGAGTATTTGGAACTGCCCTGAACCGATTCTGCATTCAAGCTGCTATTGGTCATCCGTTAACGGTTTATGGAAGTGGAGGACAAACGAGAGGATTTTTGGATATTCGGGATACGGTGCGATGTATGGAAATTGCGATCGCAAATCCCGCTGAACCAGGTCAATTTCGTGTCTTCAACCAATTTACCGAAATGTTTAGCGTCGGTGACTTGGCAATGATGGTTAAGAAAGCTGGCACAGCAATGGGAATAAATGTAGAAATCAACCATCTGGAAAATCCCAGAGTTGAGAAGGAAGAACACTACTTCAATGCCAAAAATACCAGTTTACTGAGTCTGGGTTTACAGCCCCACTGTTTGTCAGACTCGTTGATAGATTCCTTGCTGAATTTTGCGATTAAATACAAGCACCGCGTTGACAAAAATGAAATATTGCCTAAAGTTAAGTGGCGGTAAACTAAGGTAGGATGGTTGGGGCAATATAATGTTTCTATTGCCTCTGAATATGGAAGTCCTGAAATAAAAAAATGAAAAGCCGAGTTATAATTCTGCTGCTTTTAGTTGTTTTACCGGGACTTTCAGCTAGTTTAGTATGTGGTTATTACTTCCTGCCAGAATGGGCCGCCCTGGAAGCAAGTTACAAAAACTAACGCCAAGTTAGTCAGTCGCCTAATGCAAGTGAGAAAGATGTTTTTGTTGCCAAAACAGCACAGGAAATTCACAGAATTAACTGCTTTGCTGAAGGAATGGGACTGCTTTTAGGTGCGGTGATTTTCTCAGTTGGAATTCATGGAATTTGTACCTTGCCCAAAGAACCTCTCGATCGGAGTTAGTTAGCATGAATCTGCTAACCTTACCTTACCTAACGCAAGTAAGCCGATGGCCAAAAGCTGGTCGTCATATTTTGGCACAATTTGACGAAAATTCCATAGTAGTCTACCAAGCCTATCGCCCAGCTATTGGCGACTTTGCAGCTTTACATGGTTATTTTGGTGGGGAATTTAAACTCAGCCGCATGAGTTGGATTAAGCCTAACTTTCTCTGGATGATGTACCGTTCCGGGTGGGGGACAAAAGAGGGTCAAGAAGTAATTCTCGCTGTCCGCTTAAAGCGAAGTGCTTTTGATGAAGTTTTGACCGCAGCCGTACATTCTACTTTTGTTTCAGAGGTTTATGCTAGTGAAAAAGAATGGAAACAAGCGGCTAAAAATTCATCTGTGAGGCTGCAATGGGACCCCGACCATCACCCCAACGGTTCCCAAGAAGAGAGGCGGGCTATTCAGTTAGGTTTAAGGGGGGAAATTTTGGTTCATTACGCGCAGGATTGGATTATCAATATTGAAGATATTTCCGAATTTGTGCAGGAACAGCACCAAAATCTTAAAGAAGGTATGGCAAACTTGCTAACACCCAGCGAGGAAGTATATCCGATTACTAATTCCGACACTGCAAAGAGGCTACAAATATCAGTTACCTAAGCAATTTTGTATGAGAGTCGCTCTTTTTACTGAAACATTTCTGCCGAAAATAGATGGGATTGTCACGCGGTTGATTCACACAGTTGAACACCTACAACGCGCTGGCGATAAAGTTCTAATTTTTTCCCCAGATGGTGGGCTAACAGAGTACAAAGGAGCCACAATTTACGGTGTTGAAGGCTTTCCGTTGCCGATGTACCCGGAATTGAAAATGGCATTGCCGCGTCCGTCAATTGGACAGAAACTAGAAGAGTTTCAACCAGATATTATTCATGTGGCTAATCCGGCTATTTTGGGACTGGCGGGTTTGTACTATGGCAAAAAGTTGAATATTCCGCTGTTGGCTTCTTATCACACTCATTTGCCAAAATACCTGCACCATTATGGTTTTGGAATGCTTGAGCCTTTGTTGTGGGAATTACTAAAGGGAGCTCATAATCAGGCTGAGTTAAATCTTTGTACTTCAACGGCGATGGTGGAAGAGTTACGATCGCACGGTATTGAGCGTGTAGACTTGTGGCAGCGAGGCGTAGATACGGAGATGTATCAACCCCAGTTTGCAACGCCAGAAATGCGCGATCGCCTCAGCCAAGGCAATCCAGAGAGCCCACTCTTACTCTACGTCGGTCGCCTCGGTGCAGAAAAAGAAATCGATCGCATCAAACCCGTCTTAGCATCAATTCCTAACGCCCGCCTCGCCTTAGTCGGAGATGGCCCCCACCGCCAAACTTTAGAACAATATTTCGCCGGTACTCCCACCTATTTTGCAGGCTATCTCCGAGGCAGAGAACTCGCCTCAGCCTACGCTTGTGCCGATGCCTTCATTTTTCCCTCCCGCACCGAAACACTAGGCTTAGTGCTCCTAGAAGCGATGGCTGCGGGTACGCCCGTAGTCGCGGCAAGGTCAGGGGGAATCCCCGATATTGTCACCGATGGTGTTAACGGCTATTTATTTGACCCAGCAGATGAGGAAGGTGCGATCGCAGCTACTCAGCGCTTATTTGCCCAACCCCAAGAAGGCGAAACCCTCCGCCAAAACGCCCGTATTGAAGCTGAACGTTGGGGTTGGGCCGCTGCCACTCACCAACTGCGGCGGTACTATGAATCGGTAATCTTGGCTGAGTCACTGCCAAAAGCCGCATAGTTCCAACCGCCAAGGCGGTTAGGGGCTAGGGGCTAGGGGCTAGGGGCTAGGGAAAGAAGGGAAAGAGAATAAAAGTAAGGACTTCGTTGTGAGAACTCAGCCAAACGGTTCGATCGATTTAGAATGTCCTAAATAGTCTTGGCGGTTGCTATCTAGCCTTTTTAAGGGGGGTAGGAGGGATCGATCGCACCTACTCCCCGATCGGGTTTAACATTAAATTTGACATAGTATTGGGAAATAACTTAGGCATAGCAGACTGCGCCCTTCGGGGGGCACACGCGATCGCCGCAATTCCACCCAGCAGAAAAATCCCATTCTCCCCAACAAAAAAACCTATGAACTAACTTCCAGACTAATTATTTTCCACTTATCCCCACAAAACAAACCCCTTAGTTTTGTGTTTTACCTAACTTCACCTTATATTAGCAGAGTGGGCAGCAACATCAAGGTTGTTAAAAATGATTTAAAAGCACATATTACAGGCAGGTGGAAGTTCGCGATCGAGTAAAACGACTTGCCCAAGCAGTGAAGCCGGAAAAGTTTCCACAGTTTGGGGAGCCTCAGAACAAAACATCAGCCAAGCCAAGGGCCACCCTACCCCCTGAAAAAGCAGTTAACATGACATTCTCCAATGCTGGTAGCGTTCTGGCTACACTCACTCAAGTCAATCGCATGGGGGCATTAGCCGCCCGCGTGAAGGATCTGCCAGTTGCCGAATTTGTCTGCCTGCTGGACTTTATCACCGCTGAATTTCAGCAATTTCTGCGTGCGATCGACCTCATCAACAATGAAGCTCTAGAAACTCTTTTAGAGCAACTTTTAGATGCCTTCACCCTCAAAATTGGTCAGATTCTGCAAGCCGATGTCACAACTATATTTTTAGTTAACTCAAATAAAGCTCAACTTTGGTATAAAACCGTCGATCCAACTACCAAAAAAGCTCAAGAAATTCGCCTCCCAATGAACGTCGGTATTTTGGGTCACGTTGCCAATACCGGAGAATGTCTCAATGTAGTTGACGCTTATAATCATCCCCTATTTAACCGGGAAGTTGACGAACTCCCAGGGTATGAAACCCATACAATTCTTTGTATGCCGATTTTCAGCACCAAGAGCGAAAATGCTCCGGTAGCAGTAGTACGGCTCTTAAACAAAGCAGGGAATCAGCCTTTTAATGAAGAAGACGAACAACAATTTCGTGCTTTTGCCGACTCAATTGGAATTATTCTTGAAAGTTGTCAATCTTTCTATGTCGCCGCCCGCAACCAGCGAGGAGTTGCTGCACTTTTGAGAGCGACAACAACATTAGGGCAAAGCCTTGACTTAGAAACAACTTTGCGAGCTGTAATGGAGCAAGCCCGCGATTTAATGCAAGCCGATCGGAGTACCCTATTTCTACTGAGTAAAGAAACCAACGAACTCTGGACAAAAGTAGCCAAAGCCGACGGCAAAACCCTAATGGAAATCCGTATTCCTGCCAATAAAGGCATTGCTGGTTATGTAGCTTCTACTGGTCAAACTCTCAATATTAATGATGCTTATACCGATCCTCGCTTCGATCCGAGTACCGATCATCGTACTGGTTATGAGACGAGAAATATGCTCTGTATGCCAGTTTATAACGCCAAAGGCGAACTAATCGGTGTTACTCAGTTAATTAATAAAAATCAAGGTAGTTTTACTAATTCTGATGAAGAATTTTTGCGGGCTTTTAATGCTCAAGCAGGTATTGCCCTCCAAAACTCGCAATTATTTGAAAATGTTTTAGTGGAAAAGCAATATCAGAAAGACATCTTACAAAGTCTCACAGATGTTGTGATTTCTACGGATATGCAGGGTCGAATTGTCACGATTAATGAAGCCGCTTTAGGATTACTTGGTTGTCCCATCGATCAACCCAATGGTAAACAGAATCGACAACTTTGGGAAGAGAGACTGGTCGATCGCTATGTTTGGGAAGTTGTACCTATTGACAATATACGATTTCGACTAGAAGACAGTTTGAGGAATGCGGCTAGACATTATGTACCGGAACAAACTTTAACTGTGGGTTTATTAATAGAATCGCCAGAATTTGCAGAGGAAGGAGAAACTTATATTCTGACAATTCCCGATCGCAACGATCCCGATATCTTTTACGCTTGGGGAGAAAATAGCCCCGAATCAGGTCAAATTCCAGTAGTTACTAATGCTCAAGCTCCCTTTCATATTACTCATTCTCCCCTGGGTTATCCTCAATGTGCGGTTCCAATTCCTCGTTCTCAAGTTACAGTAGTTGAACGTAGTTTGAATCTAACTGTCAACCCCCTAACTAATCCTGAAGGGGGGGTGCGTGGCGGTATTGTAGTGCTCGAAGATATTTCGAGAGAAAAGCGGATGAAAACTACAATGTATCGTTATATGACCCCTGGAGTAGTTGAGCAAGTAATGGCTTTAGGTGAAGGGGCGATGATGGTAGGTGAACGTAAAGATGTGACTATTTTATTTTCAGATATTCGGGGATATACGACGATTACAGAAAATTTAGGCGCATCGGAAGTGGTAGCGCTTTTAAATCAGTATTTTGAGACAATGGTAGAAGCTGTTTTTCGCTATGAAGGAACTTTAGATAAGTTTATTGGTGATGCGTTGATGGCGGTTTTTGGAGCACCTTTGCCTTTGAAGGAACACGCTTGGATGGCGATTGAAACAGCTTTGGAAATGCGCTGGCGGTTGAAAGAATTTAATACTTCTCGACCTAGTGAGACTAACTTTAAGATTGGAATTGGGATTAGTTCGGGGGAGGTAGTTTCGGGTAATATTGGTTCGGAAAAGCGGATGGATTATACGGTGATTGGAGATGCGGTGAATTTAAGTTCTCGCTTGGAAGAACTGACGAAACAGTATGGCTGCGATATTATTTTGAGTGAGTTTACTTATAATTTGTGTCGCGACCGAATTTGGGTACGGGAGTTAGATAAAGTGCGGGTTAAGGGCAAAAATCAAGCCGTAAGTATTTATGAGTTAATCGATCGGCAAACAGTGCCATTAACTGGGGAAATAGAACAATTTTTAGAATTATATAAGCGGGGTAGAGAGGCTTATATTTGTGGAAATTTTCATCAAGCTATTAGTTATTTTGAGAGTGCGAAGCTAATGCGCCCAACGGATATGGCTGTGGAAGTTCACCTTGAGCGATCGCGCCTTTATTTAGAAGTACCACCGCCTGATGATTGGGATGGTGTTCATACTATGAAAACTAAGTAATTACGAAGTAATAAGGGTGAAAAATAAGGGAATAACAATTACCAATTAGAATTACCAATTACCAATTACCAATTACCAACAGACAAAGGACAAAAGACAAAGGACAAAAAATTATGTCTCGAATTGGTAAGCGCCCAATTAGCATACCTAGTAAAGTGACCGTCACCATTGACGGTCAGCACGTTGCAGTTAAAGGGCCAAAAGGTGAACTTTCTCGACTATTGCCGGCAGAAGTCGTCTTAGAACTGGAAGGGGAAACCTTGTTAGTAACACGCCGGGACGAATCCCGTACCGCCCGCCAGTTGCACGGCCTGTGCCGCACTCTCGTATCTAATATGGTAGAGGGAGTCTCAAACGGCTTTCAGCGTCGTCTGGAAATTCAGGGCGTGGGCTATCGGGCTCAAGTTCAAGGTCGCAACCTGATCTTAAACGTGGGTTACAGCAAACCCGTCGAAATGCCGCCCCCAGAAGGCATTCAAGTGGCAGTTGAAGGCAACGTCAACGTGATTGTCAGCGGCATTGATAAAGAATTGGTGGGAAACACCGCCGCCCGCATCCGGGCAGTCCGCCCACCTGAAGTCTACAAGGGCAAAGGCATTCGCTACACCGGCGAAGTAGTCAGACGCAAGGCTGGCAAGACAGCAGGGAAGAAGAAGTAAAAATGAAACTTACTCGTAAAGAATCAATAGAGCGCCGTCACCGCCGAGTGCGGCGCAAGGTATCTGGTACTCCCGAACGCCCCCGGTTGGCAGTGTTTCGCTCTCACCAGCATATCTATGCACAGGTAATTGACGACACCAAGCAGCACACTTTGGTATCTGCGTCAACCCTCGATCCCGAATTAAAAACCGACCTCAAGAGCGGCGGTAACTGTAACGCTTCCGTGCAAGTCGGTCAATTGATTGCCAAGCGCTGCTCTAGCGCTGGTATCTCCAAAGTTGTCTTTGACCGGGGAGGCAACCTCTATCACGGTCGCGTAAAAGCTCTAGCAGAAGCAGCTCGCGAAGCGGGTTTAGATTTTTAGAGCAGTTATTTGCTAATGGCTAATTGCTAATGGCTAATTGCTAATTAGTAATTACCAGTTAACGGTTAACGGTTAACAGTTAACAGTTAACAGTTAACAATTTCTAAAGGACAAAATAATGGCAGAACAAAAAGAGCAGCGCAACAGCAACACCAACAAGAAAAAAAGTAACAAATCTCGCGACAAAGAACCCGAATGGCAAGAGCGCGTCGTTCAAATTCGCCGCGTTACCAAAGTAGTCAAAGGTGGTAAAAAGCTTAGCTTCCGCGCCATCGTTATCATTGGTAACGAACGGGGTCAAGTTGGAGTCGGTGTTGGCAAAGCCAGTGACGTGATTGGAGCAGTTAAAAAGGGCGTTGCCGATGGCAAAAAGCACCTGATAGAAGTTCCTCTGACTAAGGCTAATTCCATCCCCCATCCTGTCAACGGCGAAGGTGGCGGAGCCAAAGTAATGATGCGACCAGCATCTCCCGGTACTGGGGTAATTGCTGGGGGAGCAGTGCGAACAGTGCTTGAATTAGCAGGCGTTCGCAATATTCTCGCCAAACAACTAGGTTCTGGTAATCCTTTAAACAACGCTAGAGCCGCCGTCAATGCTCTTTCCTCCCTGCGAACCTTTTCTGAGGTTGCCCAAGAGCGAGGCGTTCCTGTTGAACACCTTTATGCTTAGTCAATGGCTAATAGCTAATGGCTAATAGCTAATGGTTAATAGCTAATGGTTAATAGCTAATGGTTAGCGGTTAGTAGGAAAATACAACTAAAAACCAAAGACTAACAATTAGCAATTAGCAATTAGCAATTAGCAGTTAGCAACTAGCAATTACCGATTACCAATTACCTATTACCAAAACTATGAGATTACAAGATGCTCTGCCAAAAGCAGGCTCCCAAAAGCGTCCCCGCCGCTTAGGTCGGGGTATTTCAGCCGGTCAAGGCGCTAGCTCAGGTAAGGGGATGCGCGGTCAAAAATCTCGGTCAGGGAGTGGCACCCGACCAGGTTTTGAGGGCGGTCAAAATCCTCTATACCGCCGCTTACCCAAGTTAAAGAGCTTTCCCCTTGTTAACCGGAAAGAGTACACTACGATTAATGTAAGTAAACTTGCCGAACTGCCACCAAACACAGAAGTAACTTTAGCTTCTTTGATCGATGCAAAAATCGTCACTACTGATGATGGGCCGCTGAAAATCTTAGGAGATGGGGAATTAAATGTGGCCCTGCAAGTGAAAGCTGCTGGTTTTACAGCCGGGGCCCGCGCCAAAATTGAGGCCGCAGGTGGAAGCTGTGAAGTAGTTTAGGGGTGCGCTCTTGGGTAGGCTACGCCAGCTTTAGGCATTCCGATGCGTTGAGATTGGCAAATCCAAATGCACCAAGTCGCCCCTCGATAAAACTCATTTAAAACTCAAATTCACAACTAAAAACTCGTTTATGGACGTTAGTCGAGATAAAGCGCCAACTGCACAAGAGACATTCTTGCAGATGGCTCAAGCTGCTGGTTTGCGGGGGCGCATCCTGGTGACAATCGGCTTGCTGATTTTAGTGCGCTTGGGTGTCCACTTGCCAGTCCCCGGCATTGACCGCGTTGCTTTTGCCCAAAATGTTCAGAATAGCCCTTTAATTGGCTTTTTGGATCTTTTCTCTGGCGGCGGTCTGTCCGCTTTGGGGATTTTTGCTCTAGGGATTTTGCCCTATATTAATGCTTCCATTATCATTCAATTGCTGACTGCGGCTCTCCCCAGTTTAGAGGAGTTGCAGAAGAATGAAGGGGAAGCAGGACGGCGTAAGATTTCTCAGATTACTCGCTATGTGGCACTGGGTTGGGCGGTGCTTCAAAGTGTGGGGATTGCGATCTGGGTCAGCCCCTTTGCCCAGGAACCAGCGCCTTTATTCATTGCTCAAACTGCCTTAGCTTTAACGGCGGGGTCGATGTTTGTAATGTGGGTGTCGGAGTTGGTGACGGAACGGGGAATTGGTAATGGTGCGTCGCTGCTGATCTTTATCAACATTGTGGCAGTTTTGCCGCGTTCTTTGGGTCAAACTGTGGAGTTGGCTCAGAGCGGTAATAGCCAAATTGTCGGTCAAGTCATCGTTTTGTTGCTGGTTTTCTTGGTGATGATTGTTGGGATTGTTTTCGTTCAGGAAGGAACGCGCCGCATCCCGATTATTTCTGCTCGCCGCCAAGTTGGTCGCAAGGTTTACCGAGAAAAAAGCAGCTATTTGCCACTGCGCTTGAATCAAGGCGGAGTGATGCCGATTATTTTTGCTTCGGCTGTTTTGATTTTGCCCGCTTCCTTGGGGCAGTTTACAAATAATCCGATTTTGGTGCAGGTGGCTAATGCTTTGAATCCAAACGGGTCTATGCCTTGGCTCTATGCGCTGGTTTATTTGGTTTTGATCTTGTTCTTTAGCTATTTCTACGCTTCGTTGATTGTCAACCCTGTAGATATGTCTCAGAACTTGAAGAAGATGGGTGCGAGTATTCCTGGTATTCGCCCTGGCCAAAAGACTAGCGAGTATGTGGAGCGGGTGTTGAATCGCCTGACTTTTTTGGGAGCGATTTTTCTAGGCTTGGTGGCGATCGTGCCTACGGCTGTGGAGAGTGCTACTAATGTTACGACTTTTAGAGGGTTGGGAGCGACTTCGCTGTTGATTCTGGTCGGGGTGGCGATCGATACGGCTAAACAAATTCAAACTTACGTCATATCCCAGCGATATGAAGGAATGGTCAAGCAATAGCAATGCAATTGATTTTCTTGGGGCCTCCAGGGGCCGGAAAGGGAACTCAGGCTCAGCTTTTAGCGGCTTTCTGGAAAATTCCCCATATTTCTACGGGTGAGATTTTACGGGCCTGTGTGGTAGCCAAAACTGATTTGGGTCTGAAGGCGCAAGCCTTTATGGATCGCGGGGAGTTGGTACCGGATCGGGTACTTATGGATATTGTGCGGGAACGCCTGAAGGAAGCAGATGCCAGTAATGGCTGGATTTTGGACGGTTTTCCTCGCACTGTAGCCCAGGCAACTTTTTTAGAGGAATTGTTGCAGGAGTGGGATCGGGGAGGCATACAGACGGTTAATTTGGATGTTCCCGATGAAATCTTGGTGGTTCGCTTGTTAGCAAGGGGTCGTAAAGATGACACTGAGGAGACGATCCGCCGCCGTTTGGAGGTTTACCGCGAACAAACTGCACCTTTGATTGGTTTTTATGGCGATCGCCACCAGTTAATTACTGTTGATGGCGATCGCTCTCTGGAGGCAGTCACCGCAGATATTCAACAATTGCTTGAGCCTGCTTCCCCTTCCCGCTAGGTCTGCTATTGCCTCTTGCTTTGAACCTCTTGGCGCTAACAACTTTTGCTAAGATATGTTAACTAGAAACCTTTTAGCTAGTTGGCTTTGTGTTAGGTCTGCCCGTTGCAGCTTTGAGGTAAGAATGCCAATTGTTGAACGGGTACTCAAGAGAACCCCAGGCTTGGCTCTCTATGAGTGAATTAGTTGTTGAGTTGAGGAAACTACCACTTGTCTAAGCAAGATTTAATTGAAATGGAAGGGACGGTGACAGAATCACTGCCCAATGCGATGTTCCGCGTTGACCTAGATAATGGGTTTAATGTTCTGGCTCACATTTCTGGCAAGATCCGCCGTAATTACATCAAAATCCTTCCAGGCGATCGCGTCAAGGTCGAGTTAACACCTTACGACTTGACAAAAGGGCGAATTACTTATCGCCTGCGGAAAAAGTAGCCTTAGATAAACTTTCTAAATACTAAATTCCAATTTAGTTAGATAGATTGTTGTAAATTCACCCAAGTTAATGCTATAATGCTACGTTTGTAGTGTTGCCCAGAAAGGCATGAAAGTTCGAGCATCTGTTAAGAAGATTTGTGAAAAGTGTCGCGTCATCCGCCGTCGCGGTCGAGTGATGGTGATATGTACTAACCCGAAACATAAGCAACGCCAGGGTTAGGGGGTTTATTATCCCAGGCATCGGAGCAATCTGCTGCCTGATTCAACAACATTGTAGCTAATTAGCATTCAGTAGGGAGTAAAAGCGTGGCACGGATTGCCGGGGTAGACCTTCCACGCGATAAGCGCGTAGAGATTGGTCTGACATACATTTATGGAATTGGACTAACCAGATCCCATGAGATTCTAAGCGCCACAGGCGTAAATCCTGACACTCGCGTTAAGGATTTAAGCGACGCTGACGTGACAGCTCTGCGGGGAGAGGTAGAAACCAACTATCAAGTCGAAGGGGATCTCCGGCGCTTGGAGTCTATGAACATCAAGCGCTTGATGGACATCGGGACTTACCGGGGTAGACGGCATCGCTTGGGCTTGCCCGTGCGGGGTCAGCGTACCCGAACCAATGCCCGGACTCGCCGGGGCGTTCGCCGCACTGTTGCAGGCAAGAAAAAGGCACCTTCCAAGAAGTAACCTTTTTTTCCATCTATTTTCCGTGCAGGCTGGCACAAAGCCAGCAGGCAGTCAACTTCAAATGCCGTTAAAGAGACTCATATGGCGAGACAAACAACCAAAAAAGCTGGAGCCAAAAAGCAAAAAAGGAATGTACCCAACGGCCAAGCCTTTATCCAGTCTACCTTTAACAATACAATTGTCACGATCACCGACCTCAACGGCGAAGTGATTTCTTGGGCTTCAGCGGGTTCGAGCGGCTTTAAAGGAGCCAAGAAGGGTACTCCCTTCGCAGCTCAAACCGCAGCCGAAAGTGCGGCCCGCCGCGCTAACGACCAAGGTATGCGCCAAGTTGAAGTCATGGTTAGCGGGCCGGGAGCAGGTCGCGAAACAGCAATTCGGGCCCTCCAGGGTGCGGGTCTGGAAATCACCCTGATTCGAGATGTTACCCCCATTCCTCACAATGGCTGCCGCCCTCCCAAACGGCGACGAGTCTAATTAATTAAAAATGTAAAATTAAAAATTAAAAATCAACGCAATTAAATTTGGCATTTTTAATTTTTAATTTTTAATTCACTGTGGGGTTCAATGGAAAAGGGAGGTCACTCCGTGGCGCAATTTCAGATTGAGTGTATAGAGTCCAACACTGATAAAGACCGTAGTCAGTACGGAAAATTTATCCTTGAACCGCTAGACCGGGGTCAAGGAACGACTGTTGGAAATGCGCTTAGGCGCGTGATGCTGTCCAACCTCGAAGGAACGGCTGTAACTTCAGTCCGCATTGCCGGAGTCAATCACGAGTTTGCCACAATTGAGGGGGTACGGGAGGATGTTCTAGAGATCCTGCTCAACATGAAGGAGGTTGTCCTTAAAAGTCATTCTTCCCAACCGCAAATTGGCAGACTGCGAGTAGAAGGGCCTGCAACAGTCACCGCAGACCGCTTTGATGTACCCTCTGAGGTTGACGTGATCGATCGCAGCCAGTACATTGCCACTCTCTCCCCAGGATCGACGCTGGAAATGGAATTCCGCATAGAAAGAGGGGTAGGGTATCGGGCAGTAGATCGGAGCCGTGACGATGGGGGAGCTCTAGATTTTCTCGCCATTGATGCGATTTTTATGCCGGTTCGCAAAGTCAACTACAGCGTTGAGGATGCCCGCGTAGGCGGCTCTACAGAGAAAGACCGGCTGATCATGGAAATCTGGACTAATGGCAGTTTGACACCTCAAGAGGCTCTCAGTCAAGCGGCTAGCATCTTGGTCGATCTGTTCTCTCCCCTGAAAGACATCACTTTAGAGTCACTCAGAAGTGATGTGGGTTCAGATGCAGATCCCACCAGTCAGATTCCTATTGAAGAGTTACAGTTGTCAGTCCGAGCTTACAACTGTCTAAAGCGGGCGCAAATCAATTCAGTCGCAGATTTGTTGGACTATACCCAAGAAGACTTGTTAGAAATCAAGAACTTCGGTCAGAAGTCCGCAGAAGAAGTGATAGAAGCTTTGC
The DNA here is from genome assembly GCF_000180455.1 of Kamptonema sp. PCC 6506. NCBI lineage: Bacteria > Bacillati > Cyanobacteriota > Cyanophyceae > Oscillatoriales > Microcoleaceae > Kamptonema > Kamptonema sp. PCC 6506. Next base: position 4,396 of record NZ_CACA01000289.1, on the reverse strand, counting down.
AGAAACGCTTGGGCATTACCTTGCCCCAGGAAAAGGCTAAAACTTAAAGCAGAGTTAACGGTTAACGGTTAACAGTTAACGGTTAACTGTTAACCAATTACCAATTACCAATTACCAATTACCAATTGATATGCGTCACCGTTGTCGTGTTCCCCAACTTAGTAAACCTGCTGACCAGCGCAAGGCACTGCTGCGATCGCTGACAACAGAATTAATCCGTCATGGTAAAATCACCACCACCCTCACCCGCGCCAAAGCTGTGCGACCAGAAGTGGATCGGATGATTACCCTGGCAAAAGATGGCTCCCTGGCAGCTCGTCGGCGGGCAATGGGCTATATCTATGACAAACAGCTAGTACACGCACTGTTTGAACAAGCTCAAGAACGCTATGGCAATCGTAACGGTGGATATACCCGCGTCCTGCGGACTGTCCCCCGAACTGGAGATCATGCAGAAATGGCCATTATTGAACTGGTCTAATGCGGTGAAAATAATTAAAAGTTAAAGAAACAAAATTAAAAATGACTAAATTTAATTTTTAATTTTTAATTGTTAATTTTTAATTATTATGCAGCGTATTGCTTTGGTCATCCAATATATCGGCACAGACTTGCACGGTTGGCAGCGGCAGCCGCATCAGCGTACAGTACAAGAAGAGATCGAAACAACTATCTCAACGGTGCTGCAACGTCCGGTAACGCTGCACGGAGCCGGAAGAACCGACTCTGGAGTTCACGCCGCTGCTCAAGTAGCGCATTTTGATGCCGAAGGCCCAGTTCCAGCTCACCGCTGGCAAGATATTCTCAACTCGCGACTGCCTAAAGATATTTTAATTCGAGCCTCCGCTAAGGTGGAACCCACCTGGCACGCTCGGTTTTCAGCCACTTGGCGGCGCTATCGCTACACCCTTTATACAGACCCAGTACCTAACTTGTTTGTCCGTCCCTTTGCTTGGCACTATTATCATGCACCTCTGGATGAATCTTTAATCCAGGCGGCTTTGACTCCCTTGATTGGGCGCTTTCACTTGGCAGCTTTTCACCGCGCCGGGTCGTCACGCCCTCATTCTTGGGTAGACGTGCAAGTAGCAGAATGTCAGCGATTTGGGCCGTTCATTCACATCGAGGTTCAGGCAAGTGGGTTTCTGTACGGGATGATGCGGCTGCTAGTGGGGCTGCTGGTGCAGGTGGGTAGAGGAGAGCGATCGCTTGAGAATTTTAAAGATATCTGGGTTCAAGAACGCCGAGAAATGGTAAAATATTCTGCCCCTGCTCATGGTTTATGCCTGCTGCGGGTTGGCTATCCAGAATTACCATTTCCCCCTCACATCTGGTACGACACCCAACCTAAATTTGTCTTTGGTTAACTGTTAACTGTTAACTGTTAGTTGTTTCACCAATTAGCAATTAGCAATTAGCAATTAGCAATTAGCAATTAGCAATTAACCACTAACAACTAACAACTAACAACTAACAATTACCGATGAACACAACTTATGTCCCTCCTGTAAATACCCTAGAACATAACTGGTATGTCGTGGATGCGACAGATCAGCGTCTAGGTCGTCTTGCTAGTGAAATTGCCACGCGCCTCCGGGGAAAAAATAAGCCTACTTTTACTCCCCACATGGATACGGGTGATTTCATTATTGTGATCAATGCCGAAAAGGTAGCTGTTACTGGCAAAAAACGCAGCCAGAAAATCTACCGCCGCCATTCTGGTAGACCAGGTGGTATGAAAACGGAAACCTTTGCTAAATTGCAAGTCCGTTTACCCCAAAGAATTGTTGAAGAAGCTGTGCGTGGGATGCTACCCCATAATTCCTTGGGAAGACAGCTATTTACTAAGCTGAAAGTATATGCGGGCCCTGACCATCCCCACGCCGCTCAAAAACCCGAACAGTTAATTATTAATACGATTCCGGGAGGAAATGATTAATGCAAGTTGTAGATACATCAGGTCGCGCTATGTACTGGGGTACAGGCCGCCGCAAATCTTCGATCGCACGGGTACGTTTAGTACCTGGTACTGGCGAATTAACCATCAACGGTAAAAAGGGCGATCTTTATCTGCAATTTAATGCAGGTTATTTGGCTCTAGCTAAGGCTCCTCTGGAAACTTTGGGCCTAGAAAATGAGTACGATATTTTAGTGAAAGCTGAGGGCGGTGGGTTGACTGGCCAGGCTGACTCTATCCGCTTAGGCGTTGCTAGAGCTTTGTGTCAATTAGACCCAGAAAACCGCAAGCCTTTGAAGAGTGAGGGTTACTTGACTCGCGATCCCCGCGCTAAAGAACGGAAGAAGTACGGTTTGCGGAAAGCTCGTAAGGCTCCTCAATACTCGAAACGGTAGGCGCGAAGGAAGAAGGAAGAAGGAAGAAGGAAGAAGGAAGAGGGAAGAAGAAAATCTCCCCAGCTCCCCTGCTCCTCCCCTTCCCACTCCCCCGCTCCATAGGTCAGCTAAAATAGTAGTAGATTTGCAAGACTAGAGAGTAAAAAAATGGCAAAGGATGGTATTCATCCCAAGTGGTATCCCGAAGCAAAGGTTTACTGCAACGGGGAAATGGTGATGACGGTTGGCTCGACTAAGCCAGAACTGAATGTTGATGTCTGGTCTGGCAATCATCCCTATTACACTGGGACTCAGAAGATTATTGACACGGAAGGACGAGTTGAGCGGTTCTTACGGAAGTACGGGATGATGGATGGCGGTCAAATGCCCCCACCAGTCGATCCTCAAGCGAGTGGCCCCGTTGTAGAGGCTCCCAAAACAGAGACAACCCCTGCTAAGGGTGGTAAGGGCGGCAAAAAGAAGAAGTAGCTATTGTCATTTGTCCGCAGTCTGTTGAGGGTGGTTTTTTCTACCAACAACTTACATCTGTGGGATTGGGAAGGGCGGATTTTGGATTTTAGATTGACGGGTTGGTGGGCGAGTTAAGAAGTCTGCGTGGGCGAAGCTAATGGTAAGTATCGCGACTATTTAATCTAAATCCAAAATCTCAAGTTCTCGATCGAAAATCGGCACAAAATGACACGGGTTTTCTAGCCTGTGTTGAAAAATAACACAGGCTTTTTGGTCTGTGGTGTTAATGAAGCAGGCTTAAAAGCCTGTGCTGCCAACTAACAAAGGACAAAGGACAAGTACAATGGCTGAATCTTATTTGCTGGATAAATTGAAGTCCGTTGAGCAAACTTTTAATGAGTTGACTCGGCGGATGGCAGATCCTGATGTCGCGAAAGATCCGAATGAGTTTCAACGGGTAGCTAAGGCTCGATCTTCTTTGGAGGAAGTGGTTAATACTTTTGAGCTTTGGAAGGAAACTCAGGAGAATTTAGCTGGTGCTAAACAGATTTTAAAGGAATCGGCGAGCGATCCTGAGATGCAGGAGATGGCATCTTTGGAGGTGGGTGAACTTGAGGATAAGTCGGATTATCTAGAAAGTCGCTTGAAGGTTTTGTTGCTGCCACGAGATCCGAATGATGATAAGAATATCATGCTAGAAATTCGGGCGGGTACTGGCGGGGATGAGGCGAGTATTTGGGCTGCTGATTTAGTGCGGATGTATTCTCGCTATGCTCAGAGTCAAAATTGGCAAGTGAAAATGCTGAGCGAGTCGGTGGGAGAGAGTCGGGGTTTTAAAGAGGCGATTCTGGAAATTCAAGGCGACAGTGTTTATAGTAAGTTGAAGTTTGAGGCAGGAGTGCATCGGGTGCAGCGGGTGCCGGTGACGGAGGCGGGTGGCCGGGTGCATACTTCGACGGCGACGGTGGCGGTGATGCCGGAGGTGGATGATGTGGAGATTCATATCGATCCGAAGGATATTGAAATGAGTACGGCTCGCTCTGGTGGGGCTGGCGGTCAAAATGTGAATAAGGTGGAGACTGCTGCTGATTTGTTCCACAAGCCGACGGGGATTCGGATTTTTTGTACTGAGGAGCGGAGTCAGTTGCAGAATAAGGAGCGGGCGATGCAGATTCTGCGGGCTAAGCTTTATGAGATGAAGTTGCGAGAGCAGCAGGATGAGGTGACTTCGATGCGGCGATCGCAGGTTGGTACTGGTTCGCGATCGGAGAAGATTCGGACTTATAACTATAAGGATAATCGGGCTACGGATCACCGGTTGGGTGAGAATTTCTCTCTGAATACGATTTTGGAGGGGGATATTGATGATGTGATTCAGGCTTGTATTTCTCTGGATCAGCAAGAACGTTTGGCGGAATTAGCTGCTTCGACTTCTAATTAATGCTCTAATTAATCGATTGATGGGGAACTAGGCGCAAGCTAGGCTGAGTTGGAGATCAAATCCGGTAGCATCGGAATTAATATTACCCACAGTCAGGACACGGCAGTGCTCAAGGCGTGTCAACAACCGCTGAAACCCGCCAGGGACTTAAGT
>NZ_CACA01000290.1:0-21723 GCF_000180455.1 Kamptonema sp. PCC 6506 | reverse complement strand
GATTGAATATCACCAGAAACACTTGGAAATAGCCAGAGAAATTGGCGATCGCGGTGGGGAGGGACGAGCTAATGGGAATTTGGGCAAGCCTACAAATCCCTGGGAGACTACCGCCTGGCGATTGAATATCACCAGAAACACTTGGAAATAGCCAGAGAAGTAGGCGATCGCGGTGGGGAGGGAGGAGCTTATGGGAATTTGGGCAATGCCTACCAATCCCTGGGAGACTACCGCCTAGCGATTGAATATCACCAGAAACGGTTGGAAATAGCCAGAGAAATCGGCGATCGCCGGGGTGAAGCGAATGCCTGGTTTAATTTAGGTAATGCTTTAACAAGAGTCGATGAAAAATGGAAGGCTATTACTGCTTATGAAAATGCCCGCAACTTGTTTCAAGCAATGGGACTCGATAAAGACGTTGAAGACTGCAATAATTCTATTCGAGATATCGGGATGAAAGTCGTAGTTGAGCCGCAAAGATACCTAGAACTTCCTAGCACACCTGCACTGAGAAAACGCCGTAAATTTAGTAGGAAATGGCAGCAGCTAAAGGCAGACATTGGCAACTCATTTTCGATTTTTTTCCGTTGGGTTTCGCGATGGGTGCGCTCCGTCTTAAGGAGGTAGGGAAAAATTCCAAGTTACTTCTTTCAGGACTTCAATAATTTCAGGTTTCTCAGCAGCAATTACATCATCTGGCAAGTGCTTGTGATACGGGAATTTGGGTAGATTAGGAAAATGAGGTGTGCTATCATAGCGAAAAACAAGTTGATTTTGTTCATCCTGAAAGTGGTAGCGATAATCGAGAAATTCTAACCGATCGCCTACAACTATGATGGCTTCATTGATTTCCAATAGGTAGGTCTGATTGAAACGCAATCTAATTCTCAAATTAGCCCGTTTTGGGCTTAAAACTTCTTCCTCATAGCGTTCGACATCAACATTGCTGCATTGTTGAATCGCTTGCTCGACTTGAGCGAGATAATCAGATAAAATATTAAGCAGCATAATTCAGTCGTTGCGCTAATTCCTGATGTAAAGCCAGATAATGCTGGTAGTCGTTTGCCCACTCTATAAATATAGCATCATCTGATAATAATCCCCGATTGTATTGGTTAAAAAATTCTTCCGAGTCCATTTTTTGCTGGTGTTCGTACAAGCTGAGTCGCTTGGCAACGGCAACTAAGGCATCTAAGGGTGATGTGTATTGAATAGTCTGTTTACGCATTAGCTTGTTACCCTTATAATGGATTGGTCTTAGTACGCATATTTGTAACTACTTACATTTTAGCAAATTGAAGTAACATTAAGGTTTAGCGATGAAATTAGATCTTTTTACCCAAGTAGCTTTGCGCCAAGACATCCAGAGTATAACCTAAAAAAGGGGATGTAGCAACTATCGTAGATTATCACTCTAGCTCCAATAGTGGAGAAGACGGCTACAGTTTAGAAGGCTTCAACCTTCCCCAAAATTGCGCCGAAATTTTTATTAATGTAGGCGCTTCTCAAATTGAATTAAGCGCAGGGGAAAAAATTGCTGTAGCCTATTCTTCTTGCAACCAATCATCATAACCGCAAGCAAGTAAACGTTCTTTCACCTTAGAAATTAGCACATCACTAGACTGCACGCTATAGACATCATTCAGAACACTATAATAATCTTTTTCCGTGTAATAAGCGACAACTTCTGCTAAATTTCGATCCGACATTTGCTCGTAAAGGAGTGCCAAAAGCGGCAGATAATCTTCCTGGTTAATTCCATCAGGAAAAGCACGTTCAATCAGCTTATAGGTACTCAACAAATAAGGTGCAATAGTAACTTCAGTTTGCATAGTTATTTTCCTGTTAAACGGCAGGGAAGATGGCAAAATACGCTAAAATCAACCCCTTGACCACTTATAGCCCTAATAGCTTTAGCATCTGCGGTCATAGTTGTGATACCCAACCGATCGCCAGTTCCAAAAATTATTATATCATTTGCGCCTAAACTTCGTGTTACCTGTAAGTTTAAGGCTCTAGGAGAGGGATTATCAGGAATAACAGTCACTCTTTGTAGAAATCGGCTTGCTCTCCCTTGTTCTAATATACCACCTCGGCTTTGAACAATATTTATAAACTCGTCGAAAGCAGTCTGAGCCATCAACATTTGTTGCCCTTGTACATACAACCTTAACTGAGCGTAGATCGGAGAACCTTCAGAGATAAATGCAATCCCAGTGCTAGTATCTAAATTGAGCATTTAAAGTATCTGCGTACAAATAAATATATTATGACCCAAACCTTGCCAAATGTATTTTCCCTTCTCCACGTCGCAATCAACTCTATGATGTATTGCAGATTCTCAAACGTCTGGGAAGAATTGCCAGTGAGTCTTGTTAATCCGAAAGCCAGGGGTTTTAACCCTTGCCGGACGGTCGATTTAGATTTATTATCGTACCATGAAACCCTATCAACAAATCCCCATAATCGATTGCAACGAACCCCTCGTTCCCATTCCCTTAGAACTATTTGCCATCGAAATTCCCCACGCCTACCAAAAATTAGGGGCACCTTATCCCCCCAGCAAAGCAGATTCACCTTACTACCTCCGCCAAGGTGTTCTTAATAGCTTAATTACTGCTCAAACTTACCTTCAGCAACAGCATCCAGAGTCAAAAATTATGATATTCGATGCTTATCGCCCCGTCGAAGTCCAACAATTTATGGTAGATTACACATTTACAGAAATTGCCAAAGCTCAAGGCTATAAATTCCCCATTTCTCAAGAGAAACGCCAACATATCCTAGAACAAGTTTATCAATTTTGGGCCGTTCCTAGCCTCGATCCAACTACACCGCCGCCTCATAGTACAGGTGCAGCCTTAGATGTGACAATAGTAAATCGAAATCATCAGCCAATTGATATGGGTTCTGCCATTGATGAAGTTTCCCCCCGTTCCTATCCCGATTATTTTGCTAATAGTAATAGTCTAGTAGAACAGCAATATCATCAAAATCGGCAATTATTAAAAGAGGCGATGTTTGCAGCAGGATTTAAACAGCATTTTAACGAGTGGTGGCATTTTTCTCTGGGCGATCAAATGTGGACTTGGTTGAAGAATCAAGAGGATGATAGTAATCGATTTATTGCTAAATATGGTCGCGCGAACAACTAAAAGTTTAACCAGCGCAGGCGTTAACTGAGCTTGTCAAAGTGCAAGTTTTGTGGGTACAGATGCGGTGGCAAATGCCGAGTAGCTACTAGATAAATCGGAAGATGGGACTATAAAGGCTGAAGATGAATTGTCAAGCGATCGCCCGCTCCAATTTACTCAAAATCGGTTTGAGTAAATCCATCATCAGTATAAATAATCGTTCCCTCCTTTCCAATCGACGAACGGCTGGAAACCAAACTCTCCCTCTTTTGTGCAGCATCAGCAGTCAAACTACCAGAAGCTCGCCTAGACAAAGGCGTTTTTCTTCTGAGCTCTGGAGCTGGTACTTCCATCCGTACTCGAATTTTCGGCCCCGAATTACCCAAACGAATCATCATTCCATCGACCAAAGGTACTTGAGCGATCGCGCGATCGTCTACATAGGTTCCATTCGCACCAAAATTAATAATTTCCCAACCAGAAGGATTTTTCCATAGCTCTACATGGTGTCGAGAAACCACAGCACTGTAAATAATTACATCATTATCGGTGGCTCGACCAATCCGAACTACGGATTCAGATTCAAAACTCCAGCTTTGAACCGGCACAGACTGGGTAGGATGCAGCAGGGTAAGCGTAATCACTGATGTTCCTAATAATATTTCAATCCAATCGACGCTCTATACCTGTCAGTAGAACTTAAAATCTAGCTGGAGGATGAATAGCACGCCCTTGTAAAGGTAGTTAATTCTATGATGAATCCCCACAGAGGTTCGTGTCAAGTTACTGCTGAGTCGTTCGACTCTTAATGTTGAGTTTATACAGAGTGCTATTGAGATTTTCTATCAGATTCTTCAGCAAGTGAGAAATATAGTCGATCTGTTGCAGGGCAATATTTTAATCCGAGATTAAAATTAGTTAAATTGCTTTACTTTCAGGCTTTAGACAATTTAACTTCCCAAATTAAAGTTAACAATTAACGTTAACAGTTAACAGTTAACAGTTAACAGAATTATTTCATTTCCTCAATTCTGGCATTTAAACCATTAGCTACAAACATTTGTAATAGTGCCTCAGCTTTTTCTCGCTCCCGAAAAGCCCCCGCTTGCATCACTGATTGCCCGTTGACAAAGGTACGAAAAGCACCCGGTGCGATCGCGCGCACTCTCCCAAGCTCCCGTTCTCCTTGAACCTGAACTATTACCCGATAGCGCAAACCCAAAACGGCCCCGTTTGCACTCAAGGAATTTTGCTCCCCTTCAGACAAAGAATTGCTACCTCCCAAACCATTGGGAACATAACCACCGCTACCGATGGGGATACTGGAACTGGGAACAGGGAGTACACCTTGTGAGAAAACCGGACTGAGATTTTCATTAGAAGTAGCGATCGCATCTCTCGTCACGGGAAAGGATGTAGAACTATTTTCAGGAGTCGGTACTGGAATTTCGACTGCTCCTGCGGGAATGGGCGATCGCTCTGGAGCTCTGGGTATGGGAATCGGTAAGGGCCGAGGAGTGGGTACAGGTCGATTTTCTACTGGTGGTAACGATACCGTCGGCAAGGGCCCAGGAGAGGGTGTAGGTTGGCTCCCTACGGTTGGTACAGGAATCGGTAAGGGTCGAGGATAAGGTGTAGGTTGGCTCCCTACGGTTGGTACAGGAATCGGTAAGGGTCGAGGAGTCCTGGGCTCATTTCTGGGAGTTGGAGCTGGGGGATTGTATACTGGTTGCGAATCCGCCACAGGCCCAATAATTGGGCGATCGTCGCGATTTAACGGCGGCACAATAGTAGTTGTGGGGCGAAAGGTTCCCGCGATATCTAGCCGCCCAACAGTGCGGTTACTGACTAATTGATTGCCGTAAGCGGGAATAATTTCGCTAGTCGCAGTGCTGTTGACATCGTAGCGACCATTATTGCGGATCACATTGCTCCCTGGTTCTGCGGAAGTTCCCAAGTCTGGGAGCGATCGCGCGATCGCCACTACCCCATCCCGCTGATTTCTTTCAATATAATTCCCCCGCAACACCGGTCTAGCTGAAGCTTGCACCACAACCCCATCTTTATTAAAAGTAATCCGGTTGCCAATCAGCATCGGTGTTGCGTACTGGGCTACATTAATCCCAAATCCAGTATTTTCAAAAGTATTGTCTCGGATTTCCCCTTGAGAATGACCAAAAATTGTTATGCCGTTAGCTCCATTTTTGGAGAAATAATTTCCCTGCACTATTGGCCGAGAATTACCAACTACAGAAATACCATCGTGAGTGTTTCCAGTAAAAGTATTGTTCGCCACCGTCGGAGAGCTCGATTCAATCCACAAACCGTAACCTCGGTAATTGGGATTCGTGACTGTCACTCCGGTAATTCCCGCCCCATCAGCCGCTAAAATCGCGATATTTTGACCAGCAGAAGTTGGACTGAGAAATTGTCCCCCACCTTGGATCAGGATATTTTGGCCGCGAGAGTTGGGATCTCCCTGAATTCTCACATTTGCTTTCACAATCAGAGGAAAAGTTTCGCCTGTTTGGGTGCTGTAAGTACCGGGCCCTAGTAAAATTGTTGTGTTAGGTTCAGCTACGCTCAAAGCACGGGTAATGGTTTGGAAAGGAGCGCGATCGCTACCATTACCACTCCTATCGCTACCTGCCGACACGCTGACGTACAATATATTCGTCTGAGACAACTGTTGGCCCTGGGAAACTTGAGATGGCTGCAAGGGCGGCACTCCTTGCGCTAAAACTGGCTCGTGTATGCCCAATAAAGCGGTGGCAAATATCGGCGCAAGGCGGCAGAATCTTTCTCGCATGGGATAGGGAGGATGGGAAGGATGGGGAGGATTTTTCTTCCTCATCTCCCCTGCCCCTCTGCTCCCCCGCTCCCCTGCCCCTCTGCCCCCCCGCTCCCCCGCTCTCTTGTGTTCCTCTCCTAAACTCACGGCTCTCCTCCGAAGTGTGGTGTAGTTTAACTAACCGTTGCACTTTTGTTAATCTTGAATCCGGTCAAATCACAAGGTAAAAATTTATAAGATTATATCTGTTAATGGCACAATTTGAAAGTGTCACCGTTGGGAAATCTGGCAAGGATACAGGATTATAGCTAGGGACTACGATGCTCCGATGCTCCGATGCTCAGGAAGAAGGGAAGAAGGGAATAGAATAAGAGGGTTCCAGCCATGAGCGAGTGTCATAACTGCTTTGGCGGTTGCTATATTGTAAAGTTTATCTAGGAATAGGGGGTTAATGGTGTGATCAAAAATTATAAGGGTGGTTCTGATGGGCGATAAACACAGTAAGAGTATATTGGCGCAACCAGCCCTCTGCCGGATTTTAGACGCAAATCTAGATAGATCGCGCGAAGGCTTGAGGATTATTGAAGAATGGTGTCGGTTTGGTCTAAATAGTGTTGAGCTAGCTAAGGAATGCAAACAATTACGGCAGGAATTGGCTTCTTGGCACAGTGTGGATCTCAGAACTGCGCGGGATACTCCAGGCGATCCTGGTACAGATTTAACTCACCCGCAAGAAGAAGAGCGATCGAGCATAGAAAGTTTATTGCAGGTGAATTTCTGCCGCGTGGAAGAAGCGCTGCGAGTAGTTGAAGAGTACAGTAAGATTTATAATCCTGAGATGGGATCGGCTTTTAAGCAGATGCGCTATCGGGTTTATACTTTGGAAAGTAGTTTGCTGGCTTATCGGCGACAACAGCAATTGACGCGATCGCACTTCTATTTGGTAACGAATCCCGCAGAACATTTATTTGCGATCGTAGAAGCGGCTTTGCAAGGCGGTTTGAATATTGTACAGTACCGCGATAAATCCGCTGATGATACTGTTAGGCTGAATAAGGCACAAAAGCTGTGCGAACTTTGCCATCGCTACGGCGCTTTGTTTATTCTCAACGATCGCGTTGATTTGGCGATCGCTACAGGTGCAGACGGCGTACATCTCGGACAGGAAGATATACCCATTAGTTTAGCGCGGCAGTTACTCGGCCCGGGACGCATTATCGGCCGTTCTACTACTAATAAGGAGGAAATGCACCGAGCAATTAAAGACGGAGCTGATTATATTGGAGTCGGCCCCGTTTACGAAACTCCGACTAAACCTGGTAAATCAGCAGCAGGTTTAGATTATGTGCGCTATGCGGTTGAACATTCGACAGTTCCCTGGTTCGCGATCGGTGGAATTGATATCAATAACCTTGAGGAAGTATTGAAGGCGGGAGCAGATCGGATCGCAGTAGTGCGCTCTGTGATGGAAGCTGAACAGCCAACCCTTGTCACTCAATATTTTATCTCACAATTAACTCGCGTTCAAACTATGCGCTCTCAGAAAAATCTGCCAGGAAACTCTTAAAAAGTTTTGAGTTTTGAGTTTTGAGTTAAAAGAGTTATCCAAATCTCTCATAACTTACGTAAAATATTAGAAATCTCCAAACCTTGTAGAGCAGGCATCTTGCCTACCTTTGACAGCCTTTTTTGGAGAGGTCTATTAAACGGTGACTGCGATCGCATAAAAAAACCAAGAAACCGGGTTTTTTACCGAATCTATGGGCTGTAACGAAGTATTTTGGTAAAAAACCCGGTTTCTAAGCCCCATGCGTAAGTCCTATCTACTCAAAACTCAAAACTCAAAACTCTCTAAACCAGTCTTATGTCTAATCAAATTACCTTACAAGTTAACGGAGAAAATCGTAACTGCGATCCGCAAACCCAACTCCCTAATCTACTGCAACATTTAGGATTAAACCCCCGGTTAGTAGCAGTGGAATACAACGGCGAGATACTGCACCGACAATTTTGGGAAGAAACCGAAATGCAAGAAGGCGATCGCTTAGAAATTGTCACTATCGTCGGAGGAGGTTAAGGAATTCCCTATTATGTTTCTCTGACCAGAGTAACATAGGGATAATTTATAAATTGCTAGGGTTTATGCCTTGACAGGTAAAAGAATCCTAAACTCTGTACCCTGTCCTAAATTCGAGTCTACTTCTACCATACCAGAGTGTTTTTCAACCACAATTTGACGCGCGATCGCCAATCCCAATCCTGTACCTTTTCCTACTTCCTTGGTAGTAAATAAATCATCAAAAATCTTATGTCGTAACCCATCACTCATGCCAATACCATTATCTTTGATATAAATTATTGCTTGCTGGCTATCTTCAGATAATTCTGTCTTAATAATAATTTGATTAGGATTGATTTTAACCTTTGCATAACTACGTCCACTATTTGATTCTTCTAAAGCATCAATAGCATTACTTAATATATTCATAAATACCTGATTTAATTGTCCGGCATAACATTCTACTTGAGGTAGATCGCCATACTCTTTGATAACTTGAATCTCTGGGCGAGTATCAGAAGCTTTCAGGCGATGTTTGAGAATCATAATTGTACTATCAATCCCATCGTGGATATTGCAGGCTACAGCGCGATCGCTATCAGCACGAGAAAATGTCCGCAAGCTGATGCTAATATCTTTAATCCGGTTTACTCCTTCTTGCATCGAACTCACTAACTTTGGTAAGTCTTCACGGATGTATTCAAGGTCAATCGCTTCAATTTCTTCTTGAATTGCCGCACTGAAATTAGCAGATTCTTGCTGAACTAAATCCAGCAATCCAAACAAATCTTGGATGTAGTCTAAAGCCGGTTGAATATTGCCTGAAATAAAGCCAACTGGATTATTAATTTCGTGGGCAACACCAGCCACCAAATTCCCCAAAGCTGACAATTTTTCGCGTTGAATAATTTGGATCTGAGCGGCTTGTAATTCCGCAGTTTTTTCCACAACTTGCTGTTCTAAATTTTGAGTTAAGAGACGTAACTGTAAATGGGTTTTCACCCGCGCTAACACTTCTTGTTCTTGAAAGGGCTTAGTAACGTAGTCTACTGCACCAAGTTTCAGCCCTTTAACTTTATTGTCTACATCAGCCAGGGCGGTCATAAACATAACCGGAATATCGCACGTCTTTTCATTAGCTTTCAGGCGTTTACAGGTTTCAAATCCATCAATTCCTGGCATCATTACATCCAGTAAAATCAGATCGGGAGGTCGCCGCTCAACTTGTTGTAGGGCGCGTTCGCCACTGGTAGCGAACGCCACCTTATACCCCGCATTACTCAACGCTTCTGAGATGACATCCAGATTTGTGGGAGTATCATCAACGATTAAAATTAAGCCAGTTAAACCTGTTTTTATGGTCATAGTTCTCCAAGTGTTAAGTATTACAGGACTTACGCACAAGCGCAATAGGGTCGCCATCTTGGTGGTATTGTCACCGCTCTTGTTGGCGGCGTTACCGATCATTTTGCGTAAGTCATATATTAGTGAGATGTTGTTGAATTAATGCTTCAATCTTCTCAGTTTGGAATTGCTTAGCTAATTGTATTACTTCCTGAATAAATGTCTGATAGCAGCGATCTTTTTTTCCAATTTTATCAGCGGTTTCTGCCAGTTCTCTGAGCAAGCCATCCTGTGCCAGTTCTAGTAAAATTTGCAAGTCCGCCGCCGATGGTGGAATTATCTCTTTAGTAGATTCTTCATTGTCGCTTGTGCTTAACTCATTGGCATCATATTTCCAAGTGAGTTGTAAATGTTTGGCCAGTAAAGTCAATAACTCCTCTGCATCAACGGGTTTAGTTAGAAAGTCATCTCCACCCATATCTAAGCTTTTCTGCTGGTCTATTTCTGATACAGATGCCGAAGATACTATCACCCGTAAATGCTTGATATCCTCCGAATTTCGTAACTGTTTGAGCATTTCAAAGCCATTCATTACTGGCATTGCTAAGTCAGTTATAACTAAATCTGGCAGTTTTTTTCTAGCTTTTTCTAAGCATTCTTGACCATTTTCTGCTTCAGTAAATGTGAACCCTAGAGGCTCTAGCAAGTTCGCCAAAACTGACCGATTTTCCCAACGGTCATCTACGATCAATATGTGGCGCGGTTGCCCTTCATAGCCGATAATTGTGCGCCCGTCTTTGACTGAATTTTTTTGTGCCCAATCGGTGGCAATTGGCAGTGCTACTTGAAAGTAAAAGTTACTTCCTATTCCCAGATGGCTTTCAACTTCAATTTTTCCGCCCATCAATTCTACAATTTTTTGACTGATGGCTAAACCTAAGCCCGTGCCTTCAGCTTGGCGTTTGCGATCGCCTACTTGTTCAAATTCTTGGAAAAGTTTGTTTACTTGGTCAGAGGCGATGCCAACTCCTGTATCTAAAACTTGGAATTTAAGCTGAGGCAATGGCATAGTTGCATTTGATGCTATCACTTCTACCTTCAGGGTGATGCTGCCTTTATCGGTGAATTTAATCGCATTTCCTAAGAGATTGAGTAGCACTTGGCGGAGTCGTTTTTCGTCAGTTATAATTCCTGTGGGTAAGTTGATATCTGGTTGATAAATGAACTCGATACCTTTTTGGTCTGAACGCACTCGACAGATTTCGACTACTCCTTGCAAAAAGGATGGTAAATGAATGGCTTTGGGGGTAAGTTCTAGTTTGCGGGCTTCGATTTTGGAAAGGTCTAAAACGTCGTTAATTAATGTTAATAAATGAGAGCCGCATTGGTGAATAATACTCACACCATGACGTTCTTTTTCGGGTAGAGTTTTAGCACGTCCTAGAATTTGGGCATAGCCGAGAATTCCGTTCAAAGGTGTGCGGAGTTCGTGGCTCATATTGGCTAGAAAATCGCTCTTGGCTTGGTTGGCGTTATCGGCTGCTTCTTTGGCAATAGTGAGTTCGGCTGTGCGTTCTTTTACACGAGTTTCTAGTTCTGTAAAGGAAGTTCGCAATTGTCCTGCCATTTGGTTAAAAGAACCAGCCAGTGCTTCTAATTCATCAATACCTTTGACTTCCACTGTTTGGTCAAGAGCACCAGAGGCGATCGCTTCACTTGCCTTTTGCAATTTCAGGATGGGACTGGTAATCCAACGTGAGGTATAGATACCCAGAATAGTTGCCAAACCTAACGCGCCCAAACAGAGCAGAATAGTGGTGCGGGTGTTGGCATCAATTTGTGCCATGAAATCTGATTCAGGCACTACAATGACGCTCAACCAATCAATGCCTCGTTCATCTTGAATGGCTGAAACTTGTACAAAATGTCGCTGATTTGCCAGCATAAAATCAAGCTGTTGACTCTGTGTAATGGCGTTAAAGTTACCAAATCGATCGAGGATTGCTTGCGCTGTGGCACTAATTGCAGAACTTTCAGACTTGACGGCAGGAATTTGTTGGAGTTCCTTTTTTTTAGCGTCAATTATGTAAGGGGTTTCGATCGTGGAACTGGCAATGAGGTTGCCCGCTCGATCGATGATAAACGTTTGTCCTGTTTGACCTACCTTTAGCTTTTTGAGAAAATTATAAATCTTGCTAATCCGAAAGAGATTATTTTGAACCCCCAATAACTCTTTATTATCGTTATATATGGGCTGGGATAGAGAGATTGAAGCTTGCTTATTGGTGGTACCCAGGTAGGGCTTTGTCCAGTTTGGTTTTCTAATCTCTTGTGTAATCTTATACCAGGGTCGAGTCGGGACATCATACTTTGCTTGAGTTTCTATCAGGGCGATCCGTTGACCTCGATTGTCCAGGCTGTAGATTTCGCGCTGAGGTAGAATCGCTTTGCGACCAATACGAGAAACGATGCCGTCCTTGGGTGTATTCTCTAAGGCGATACTCGTACCGTCAGCCAAGGCAATTTGCATGAATTCGACTGTATCTTGGCTAACTAACCGCCAAAAAGTCCGTTCCAGTTTGGTGAGATCTTTTAAATCAAGCTGATTATCCTCAGCCTGCGCCACAAACACTTGTCCGGCAATATAAGGTCTTTCCAAATAGGTTAGAACTTGCAGATTAATGCGATCGCTCATCTCTTGACGCAACTGACTAGAAACATCATTGACGGCTTTCTGTCCATTTCGCAGGGACAGATAGCCAGTCAGTCCAACTGCGGCAAAGACTTGCAACACAAACGGAACTATTAGTACAAGTCGTAAAGGTATAGTTTTATTTGGATTCACGTTAGACATTAAGAATGGTGTACTTGGAGATTTACCGAAAAAGGTGAGCAAGCCCTGATGTTTTTAGCGATCGTTAATTTGGTATTGTTCCAAATTTGTTGTATAATCTTCGACTCTATTGTATTCTATTATTTAACAGGGATAGTGATCTCAAACACAGTACTTTCACTAGGGAGAGAATTGACAGTGATGCTACCTTGGTGTTTTTCTTCAACGATCTGCCGTGCGATCGCTAATCCCAATCCTGTACCTTTCCCAACTGCTTTCGTCGTAAATAAATGATTAAAAATCTTCGACTGTACCTCCGCACTCATGCCAATCCCATTATCTTTAATCCGAATTATTGCCTGTTTTTTGTCATCTAAAAACTCAGTTTTAACAATAATTTTATTATTAATTTCTGTATACTTACGCCCTTGGTTTGAGTCTTCTACAGCATCAATGGCATTTGTCAATAAATTCATAAATACTTGATTTAACTGTCCCGCATAGCATTCAATTTGGGGTAAATTCCCATACTCTTTAATCACCTTGATTTCGGGGCGATTTTCATTGGCTTTCAGACGATGTTTGAGGATCATAATGGTACTATCAATCCCATCGTGGATATTGCAGGCAACGGGATGGTTGGTATCCGCACGGGAGAAAGTTCTTAAGCTAGTGCTAATATCTTGAATTCGTTTCACTCCTTCCTGCATCGAACCGATTAATTTGGGTAGATCTTCCCGAATATACTCAAGATCGATGGCTTCTATTTCTTTTTGAATTACTGCACTATAATTAGGGTATTCTTGCTGAAATAGATTAATCAATCCCAACAAATAGTTGATATAATCTAAGGCAGGTTGAATATTGCCAGCAATAAAGCCAACGGGGTTATTAATCTCATGGGCAACGCCAGCTACTAAATTACCCAGTGCTGACATCTTTTCGCTTTGCACGATGGTGAGTTGGGCGTGTTTGAGATCGACCAAGGCTTGTTGTGCCGCTTCATATAAACGGGCATTTTCTAAAGAGATAGCAGCTTGAGCGCAAATTAGATTCAGGACTTCTATGCGATCGCTCGTAAACGCCCCCACAGTTACATTATTTTCTAGATATAAAACTCCAATCAACTGCCCTTGATTTAAAATCGGGCTACACAAAATACTCTGAGGCTGCTGACGAATAATATAAGGGTCATTGGCCAAAGTCGGATCGATCGTGGCATCAAACAACACAACGGTCTGCCTGCTGTGCTTGACTTTGTAAATCAACTTCAGAGGAATGTCCTGGCTATCATCAACAGGAAGGCTTTGCAAAACAACTGGCTGCGTCCCTACAGTAATTGAACCTTTAATTAGCAAGCGATCGTCTCGCAACAGCATTAACACGCATTTATCAGCCCCCGCATTTTCAATAACAATAGAAAGCAATGATGAAAGCAATTTAGATAGTTCGATTTCGCCTGATATCGTTTGAGAAGCTTTGAGAATAGCCGCTAAATCTAAAGCCACAGAGACACTACTATTGCTAGAAGTGACTCCATTGGTGTAGGTGACACTCCCCAATGTGAAGAGAGTTTCGTGAGTGGAGAGAGGAGAACGAATTTGTTGGAGGATGGGAGCAAGCAGTTGGGGATAATATGTTTCCAAGTTAGTAACTTTAGCTTTAGCACCCCAACGAGTATAGCCATAGTAGGCGTTTGTCATGTATTCCCCAGCAATGCGCTGTTTACCCCAGTCGAAGTAGAATTTAGCTGCCAGTTCATTAGCTAAGGCTTCTTCCTGTACGAACTGATGTTCTTTAGCAAGATTTATGGCTCGGTCATAACACTCACTGGCTGCGAATTTTTCACCCAAAACTCGATAACGTTCAGCCTCAACTAAATACCATTTATGCAAGTGATTCATCGGAGCATTTTGCGCCCACTGATGCAGAATCTTTTGATGGGTGGTAGCAGCATCAAGTAATTCGGCTTGCTCCGATTCTGGCTGGGTGGGGAAAAGTGCTAGATAAGTTAAAGCAGCATAAAAATGGAAAATCGGCACAAAAATCGATGCTGATACAGCCATCAAACACAGCTTGGCTTGGCTAATATAATTGCGTGCATCTGGATAATTCCCAAAATAGTAAGCAAGCAACAATTTGTAGATATAGGCTTGGGCGATTGCTATTAGGTCATGATCCTGCTGGTGTTTAGGTAGCATCAATGTTTCATTGTAGGTATTGCCAATTAAGCAATGGGGTTGACTGACTAATTCAATCAAGTTTTCTGCTGCTTGTTTTCCCAGATTTAGGTATACTTGAGCAGAATATTGTTTCACCTGAGCCAAAGCTACATCATAGTCAGCGAGATCCTGGATCAAACTATGCAGTTCTTCACCACTAAAGAATCTGTTACTACTTTGACCACTAAGAGAAAAACCAGCTTGTAAAAAATCTCCAGTTTCTATGCCAGCACGGTAGGCGGCTTTCAGCGTCGGAGCTGTGGCATCCAATCGCTCTTGGGAATGTTGAATAAAGCAGCCAAATAGAGACAAGACAATGGGTTTAATCTTTTGGGTATGAAATTTTTCTAGTAAACTTAGAGCCAATTTACCAAAAGCATAGCCTGCGGAAGTATCTTCTAAGAAAGCACACAATACCATCCCATGAATCCCATACCCAGTAATTGATGCCGCAGTATTGCCCGATCTGAGAGACAAACTCACCATCATCGAACTTAGCCAAGGTAATAAAGCGGGTATTCCTTGGATAATTGGGGAAAACAATATTCCCAGCACTTCTAGGGCTGCCTGAGTAGTAGGATCGGTCATTAATGGCAGATCGATCAAGTCTTCAACTTGTCTACCTTCGAGTTGCGTGGTAAGGATTTGTAGCATTTTGCTAGTCTTAGCTGCGTCAGCTTCTGTAGGCAGTTCCACCCCTAATTCCCCTAATGCTTTTCTACCAACTGCGATCGCTTCTAACACATTACTTTGTAAAACTTGCGCTGCAATTTGAACTTCATAAATTTTAATTTTGTCGAAAATTGTCAGTGCTTCCTGTAATACTAATTCTGCTATCTGTTCCATGCCCTCAAAGTCACCATTCAAATAGGCAATTTCCCCCGCCATAACATACAGATTGAGAGTCAATTCATACTGATGTTGCCAGCAGTTTGTCTCCAGTAGCTTGATTCCTGTTTGCAAATAAACTCTGGCTGCGGCGTATGCTGTAGAATTTCTGGCTTTCACTCCCGCTTGCAAATTCAGTTGAGCTAATGCTTGGCATTCGCTTGGTTGAGTAATTAACTCAATTCCTAAATTCAAATGTCCGACAATATCAAATAGTTTTTTCTCACGCTCTAGCTCGGATAAATTTTGTTGAAGTAATTGTCCAATTTTCAGATGAGTTGCTGTTTTTTGATGACTGGGAATCAATGAGTAAGCAGCTTGCTGTACTCGGTCATGTAAAAATCTATATTTGGCTATTTTTTTAGTGGTATTTTCATTCTCCACTACCAGTCTCTCATTTTCTTCTTCCTGATAAAACTTATAAACATCGCTTAGCGGTAAAATCAGCCCTTCTTGTAATGCTTTCCATAAATCCCCTGCCGTTTCCACCTCTGACTGTTCTGAAACAATTGCCAAAGTTGCTAAATCAAAGTGATTACCAATACAACCAGCTAACTGCAATATCTTTTGAGTTGAGGTCGGCAGTTTTCCTAACTGTAATGCCATAAAAGCCACAACATCATCTGTAACCGCAAGCTGATTCACTTGTGCAATGTCACATTGCCATCCCCCCTTAGCTTCCCCACGATCGGAGGAGGTTGGGGGGGTGAATTGAATCAGTCCATCTTGATACAATGCTTTGAGAAATTGGGTCGCAAAAAACGGATTTCCTTTGGTTTTCTGAAATACCAATTGAGAAAGAGGTAATGCCGAACTTTCTGGACATTTAAGTGTGTCAGCAATTAACTGATTGACTGTGACTTGATTGAGTGGTGCTAAAGTAATCGTATTAATCGTTGCTTGTTTTTTTTGCATCTCGCTCAAAGTCAACATCAAAGGATGTCCTGGGTTGACTTCGTTATCGCGGTACGCACCAATTAATAAAAGATGACCGATATCAGCTATTAAAAGCTGCATTAAGTTCAGCGATGCTGAATCGGCCCATTGTAAATCATCAAGGAATATTACTAATGGATGTTCTGCACTGGTAAAAACTTGGGTGAATTTTTGAAATAATAAATTAAATCTATTTTGGGCCGCACTTCCTGATAATTCGGGTGTGGGTGGTTGTTGACCAATAATTATTTCTAGTTCTGGAATGACTTCAATAATGACTTGCCCATTATCTCCCAATGCTGATAATATTTGGGTTTTCCATTGCTGAATCTGTGCATCGCTTTCTGTTAATAATTGTCCGATTAAATCTCGAAAGGCTTGCACAAATGCACTCAAAGGAATATTCCGTTGAAATTGATCGAATTTACCTTTGATAAAATAACCGCGTTGGCGGACAATCGGTTTATGAACTTCGTTGATAATCGCAGTTTTGCCAATTCCCGAAAATCCAGCTACTAGCATGATTTCTACCCCTCTATCTCCCCCGATAGGGGGGTTAGCGACTCTTTCAAAGGCTTGTAATAGAGTTTTTACTTCAGCCTCTCGTCCATAGAGTTTGTCGGGAATGATAAAGCGATCGCTAATATCTCGCTGTCCTAGTTTAAAGGTTTCTATCTTACCTGTTGTTTGTAATTGTTCTAAACAAATTTCTAAGTCATGCTTAATTCCCAAAGCAGTTTGATAGCGGTCTTCGGCATTTTTTGCCATTAATTTACTAACAATTTCTGACAAAAGCAGGGGAAGTTGAGGATTAATATCGTGAATAGTTATCGCCTGTTTTGCCAAATGACAATGGACTAATTCCATTGCATCTGCTGAGACAAAGGGTAATTCTCCTGTCAACAATTCATAAAATGTCACTCCCAGAGAATAAAAGTCACTCCGATAGTCAATCCCTCGATTCATTCTCCCGGTTTGTTCGGGAGAGATATAGGCTAAGGTTCCTTCTAAGACATTGGGATTTTGGATTTCCTGTGTTTCTCGTGGTAGCAGGGAAGAAATACTAAAGTCAATTAATTTGACTTCTTTCGTATCTGGATTAATGAGAATATTAGCAGGTTTAATATCTTTGTGAATGATGCGGTTTTGGTAGAGATAGTGGAGAATAACTGTCAGTTGGATGGCAATTTGGAGAAATTCTGCTATCGGTAAAATTTTATTGATTTGGCTGGCATCTTTTGCCATCAATCGATAAGTTGAGAGGGAAATTCCCCCAAAATCTTCCATGACTAAGGCATAGCTATTTTGGTAGACTTCTAAAGTCAGTGGTTTGATGATATGAGAGAAGTCGAGATTTTTAGTAATGGTATATTGGTTGCGAAATAGGATAATTTCGTTGAAGTTGGGGTACTCATTTCGTAGTAGTTTGATAACTACTGGTTGTTGGTCGTTAGTACGGATACCGCGATAGACGAGGGTACGAGTACCTATATAAAGTTCTTCTGTTATTTGATAGCCTGATAAATTGGGGTGCGGGTTCATAATTCTTTCCTACTCTATTAGACAACCTTTGAATTAGAATATTATACAGCTTGTCCGATCTGGCTTTATTCCTAATTATATTCTATTATTTAACAGGGAGAGCAATCTCAAACACAGTACCCTCACTAGGTACAGAATTAACCGTAATTTGTCCCTGATGTTTTTCGACGACAATTTGCTGCGCGATCGCTAACCCCAATCCCGTGCCTTTACCAACGGCTTTGGTTGTAAATAAGTGGTCAAATATCTTTCCTTTGACTGATTCAGTCATTCCATAACCGTTATCAGCAATACTAATCTTGACCTGATTATCTACTAAAGTAGTGTGAATAGTAATGCGATTGGGATTAGCCTTAATTTCTGCAAAACTCCGCCCAATATTTGATTCTTCCAAGGCATCGATCGCATTGGCAAGAATGTTAATAAACACCTGGTTAAGCTGTCCAGGGAAACATTCGATCGCTGGAATATTCCCATAGTCTTTGACTACTTCAATGGCGGGTCGCTCATCGTTCGCTTTCAATCGATATTTGAGGATTAAGATCGTGCTATCTATCCCCTCGTGGATATTGAATGGCACTTTGTAGTCTTTATCAGATCGAGAAAAGGTGCGGAGTGAAGTGCTGATACTTTTGATGCGATCGCAACCCAACTGCATCGAGTCAATCATTTTGGGCAAGTCTTCGATAATATAGTCTAAATCGATATCTTCGGCATGGTCGGCAATCTCTGTTTCTAGGGCGCGTTCGCGATATAAATTTAGATGTTCCGTTAAGTCTTGAACCGTGCATTTAGCTTCATTCAAATTGCCAGCAATAAAGCCAACGGGGTTATTAATTTCATGAGCAACGCCAGCAACTAAGTTACCCAAAGCCGACATCTTTTCGCTTTGAATCATTTGCAATTGAGTTTGCTGCAAGTCATGCAAGGCTTCCTCTAGCTGCTGAGAATAGGTTTGCGCCTGTTCGTAAAGTCGCGCATTTTCTAGGGAGATAGCAGCTTGAGTGCAAAGTAGATTGAGGAGCTCAACGCGATCGCTTGTAAACGCCCCCGTTACTAAATTATTTTCTAGATATAAAATGCCCCTAAACTTACCTTGATGCAAAATCGGGCTGCACAAAATACTCTTAGGCTGCTGACTCATGATATAAGAATCGTTTGCTAAAGTCGGATCGGCACTGGCATCAAATAGCACAACGGTCTGCCTGTTATGCTTGACTTTGTAAATCAGCTTCAGCGGAATATCCTGGCTATCATCAACAGGAAGGCTTTGCAACACAACTGGCTGCGTCCCTATAGTAATTGACCCTTTAATCAGCAGGTGATGGTCTCGCAACAGCATTAACACGCATTTATCAGCCCCCGCATTTTCAATAACAATAGAAAGCAATGATGAAAGCAGTTTGGACAGTTCGATTTCGCCTGAGATCGTTTGAGAAGCTTCAAGAATAGCAGCTAAATCTAGAGTTCCAGAGACACTGCTACTCTGGGAAGTCGCGGAACTGGTAGAAGTGAGACTCCTCAGTGTGAAGATAGTTTCGTTAGTTGACAGGGGAGAACTGGTTTGCTGGAGGATGGGAGCAAGCAATTGGGGATAGCGTTTTTCGAGGTCAGCAACTTTGGCTTTCGCACCCCAACGAGCATAACAATAGTAAGCTTCTTGCATATATATTTGAGCGATTTTTTGTTTATTCCAATTGAGATAAAATTTAGCGGCTAATTCATTTGCTAAAGCTTCTTCTTGAATATATTCGTTTTCTTTGGCTCCCAAGATAGCCCGATCGTATAGCTCAATGGCTGTGAATTTCTGTCCTAAAACTCGACATTTTTCTGCTGCTACGAGATCTACTTTATGCTGGTGATTCATGGGTGCATAATCCGCCCAATGCTGTAACTTAGTTTGGTTTTCTGCCACCCGTTCTAATAGAGTTGATACTTCCCCTAACGGTTGACTCAATAGTTCTAGAGCTACCAAAGAATCATAGAAATAAAACGCAGGTTCGGCAACTGTTCCTGCACCCGCCATGAAATAGTTTCTGCACTCAAGGGCATTGTTATTAGCTGGCTCAACTTCCCCAAATAAAAAGCAAAGCATCAACTTATATGAGTGGAAAACATATAATCCACATATATCGTTTGCCGACTGCAACCCGGGGAGAAATTCTGTTTCTTGGAAAGCCGATCCAGACAAGATGGTGGGATGCTCTGCCAAACCTAATAAATTTGAAACCACTTGCCAATAAATCAGACAGTAATTAGCTGCTCCCAATTGCTTCAGTTGCACTAAAGCATGGTAGTAAGTGCGTGTATCTTCCTCCAAGTTAGCAAGCGGTTGACCGCACCAAGAAGAAATTAAACATAAATTGTGAACCGCATATCCAGCGTATTCCAGGTTCCCAACTTCTAGCCCAAGGGTATAACTCTCACTCAAGAGGGGTAACATTTCTTTGAGGTGAGATTTGCGGTGGAGGATAAAACTTCCCAGCAGGAAAAATACTTCCAGTTTAGTTGCTTTATCATCGAACTTTGCCGCCACATTCAATGCCAAATTTCCAAACTGTGTAGCTAAATCTATATTCTGCATATTACAGAGAACTAAGCTGTAACAAGTATAGTTAGTAGCAGAAACAGATATATTGCCGTGCCGCAGGAATAATTTGACTAACAAGGTAGCTAGTAATGGATACAAAAGAGATCCACAGGTGTAAGCTGCTGCCATGATGCTGCTGGCAATCCGGGTAATGGCGATTTTATTTGCATCTGTCATCACTGGGAGGTAGACAAAATCTGCAATTTGGCGATCGCCAATTAGTTCGCTAATTTCTTGGATTGACTGTTGAATATCTGCGGGTGTAGGTGATTCGATAATGTTTGCGCCCAACTGTTGCAAGATATTGATGCCGATCGCCAACACTTCATCGAGTTGGCTCTGGGAAGTCTTACCTTGAATTCTAATGCGGTAAACATTGACCTGTTCTAGTAAAGAATGTGCTTGTTCGATGACAATATCGATAAACTGTTCCATCGCTTCAAAGTCACCGCATAGCATGGCGACTTCCGCCGCTAATTCATGAAAAGCGAGGCTGATTTCATACTGTTGTTGCCAAGCATTTTCTCCTAACAAAGATAATCCTAATGCACCATATTCACGCGCTGCTTGATAGGCGGTTGAAGTTTTAGCTTTGCGACAGGCAATTAAATTGAGTTGGGCTAATTCTTCTCGTTCTGTTGGTTGGGTAATTAAAACAGTTCCGTGATTTAATTGATTGACAATTTCAAAAATACGGTCTTCTCTTGCTTGTTCGGAAATCTGTTGCAGCAGCAGTTGTCCGATTTGGTAATGAGTCGCCTGTTTTTGGTCATCTGGAATTAGGGAATAGGCTGCTTGTTGAACGCGATCGTGTAAAAAATTGTAGGTAACATTTTGAGACTTTTCTGAAGTAACGGCTTGACCTTCTGCCCCTACATAAAATTTATAAACATCACCAATCGGTAAAATCAAACCTTCTTGCAATGCTTTCCATAAATTGGCTGCGGTTTCTACTTCTGAGTGTTCTGAAACAATTGCTAATGTTGTGAGATCGAACTGATTGCCAATACAAGCGGCTAACTTCAGAATATTCTGGGTTGCTAAGGCTAACTTCTCTAACTGCAACCCCATAAATTCTACAACATCATCGGTCAAGGCTTGTTGATTAATCTGGGACAGATCGCATTGCCAACAGCCTAACTCCAAGTTAAACTGAATGAGATTTTCTTCGTGTAGGGCTTTGAGAAATTGGGTGGCAAAGAATGGGTTGCCTTGAGTTTTTTGATAGACTAATTGTGAAAGGGGTAATGCCAAATTTTCTGTACTTTTTAGGGTATCAGCGACTAATTGATTGATTTGGGATTGACTCAGGGGTGTTAAAGTAATAGTATTAATGGCGGCTTGATTTTTTTGAATTTCGCTCAAAGTCAGCATTAATAGATGG
>NZ_CACA01000291.1:0-1521 GCF_000180455.1 Kamptonema sp. PCC 6506 | reverse complement strand
TTTTTCCTTCTTCTTACAATCGACATTGTTAAGTGAACTTCACAGGACTTACGCACCCAACCAAAGAAACCGGGTTTTTTGACGAAAATACTTCGTTTTCACCCAAAGATTTTCTCAAAAACCCGGTTTCTGGGACTCCCTGCGTAAGTCCTAGTTCATACAATCAACCTCATTCTACTCCTCCTGCCTTCTATTACAATTCACAATTAGAAGTGTTGAAATCCTTTAGTTAGGCTTAACTCTTCTTCTGGATAGATGCCGTTACTATCTACTAACAAAATGTCAGGATTTTTGGTAATGTTTCCTACTATAGCTGCTCCAACTCCTAATTTTTCTACTAACTTTTGAGCAATTTCCGGGGGAAGACATAGAATTAGCTCGAAGTCTTCGCCGCCATATAATCCCCAATTCAGTGCTTTTTCTGGGGATACTAAACGGCTAATAGTTGTAGGAATAGAGATTTGATTGCGCTCAATTTTTGCTCCAACATTGCTAGCCTGACAAATTTGAATAATGGCATCTGCTAAACCATCGCTGCTATCCATTCCTGCGATTTGAATTTTCGATTCTGACCCCCATTGTAAGAGTTTAGAATCTATAATTTCCCAGAGGATCGGTAGCACATCTAATCGGGGTTTGGGACGCTGGTGAGCGAGTATCAGCGACGATCGTTCGGGGGGAGTAAGGGATGTCTCTAATTGGGGGTTAAGGAGCAATTCTAGGCCAGCTCGTGAGGCTCCGTGAGGGCCAGTGGCGACGATGAGATTGCCTGGTTGGGCGCTACTGCGGCGGATGGCGCAGGCGGAGTCAACTTCTCCGAAGGCAGTAATAGCTAGAGCAATTAGGGGCGATCGCACAATATCGCCGCCAACGATCGGGGTATTATATTGTTGCAAACAAGCTGTCATCCCTTGGTAGAGTTGCTCTACCCAAGTAACGGGAGTGTCAGGCGTGAGGCTAAGTGCCACAGCGATCGCTAAGGGTGATGCTCCCATCGCCGCCAGATCGGATAAATTAGCAGCAACGGCACGCCATCCTGCGTCTTGGGGTGTTGTGGTGCGATCGCTAAAATGCACCCCATCAACGAGCATATCAGTGGTAATCACCAGAGATTTATCGGGATGGGTAGGGATGATTGCGCCATCATCTCCAATAATTTCTGGGGGACAGAATTTTTGTAGAATTGCTAATAAGCCTTGTTCTCCGATGTCTTTAATTTTCATTATTTTTAACAACTTTTCCGATATCTTTAACTTTCTTAGAACTTACGCAGTAAGTCTCCAGAAACCAGGTTTTTGAGAGAATCTGTGGGTTCCGGCGAAGTATTTTCATCAAAAAACCGAGTTTCTTTGGTTGGGTGCATAAGTGCTGAATTGTTATAATCCCTCCCCCTTCCCCCATCTCCCGGCAGTATGGTAATTGGCGCGATCGCCAACAAAGCCAAAAAAATTAGGGTGAGTAGTTCCCACCCTAAATCTATCGTAGTTTTCAGCTCGCGAAAGTACAATCTCCCAATCACAA
>NZ_CACA01000292.1:0-49129 GCF_000180455.1 Kamptonema sp. PCC 6506 | reverse complement strand
CCCAATTACCCATTACAGTTAACAGTTAACAGTTAACTATTACCAATTACTGCCCTCTAGAAACTCCCGAACCCGGCTTGGGAATTTCCACCACAGGCTCGTTCACAGTTAACATCAAATCATTAGGATTCACTATATCCATTACAGGCTCATTCAAAGCGAGCATCAAGCCATCAGCAGTCGCAGGAACTGGAGCTCCAGCTAACTGTGGAGAAAATAATTGTTGGTCGGATACAATACCGGACATCATCGCCACAAACATCGCCGCGATCGCACTTCCCGCCCAAACCAGAGTCCGATTCCGCCTGCGGTCAACTTGTTGGAAAACCCGATTTGCCAAATCTTGTGCAGGTTGCTGTGCAGGTGGTACAGGCATTACCTGTAACTCGTGTCGTAAAGACAGCAATCGATCGTATAAGCCGCGAACCGAGGGATCTGCGGTCAACCACTCTTCAACTTGGCGGCGTTCAGCAGCCGTCACTTCACCATCCAGGTAGGCACTCAGCAATTCAAAGCGATCTCGCATCATAGTGTTTATGGCACCCTGCCGTTGATTGTTAGAAGCTGGATTCCTAGTTAGTGAATCCCGTAGGAAGTGCTCTTGATGATTTTTATCGGACTCAAATTTAGGATTCATTAGTCACACCACCTCATGGAATTTCGGAACTCACGCGCTGGTTACTCAGCAAAATATCCTTTATTTACGATCTTAAAAGAGAAGTTTGGAGTCAAAGGAAAACTTTACCAAAACCTCACACTACCGTCTCAAAAAGCTAAACTAGCGACCATCCAGATACTTTTGCAATTGTTGCTGGAGTCTCTGGCGAGCACGAGCAATTCTGGACTTTACAGTTCCCAGGGAAACACCAGTTATTTCGGCTATTTCTTCATAGGCTAACCCTTCGATTTCCCTAAGAACAATAGTCGTGCGGAATACTTCTGGTAGATCTGCGATCGCTTCGTGTAGCTGATCGTAAAACTCCCTCGTCGTCAAATCTTCATCAGGCCCCGGAGAGTCAGCAGCAATTTCCCAATCTATCTCTCCATCTTCTAGAAAGCGGGGAGCATCTAGAGACATGGGGGGACGAACCCGCTTGCGTTTTCGCAACTCATCATAAAACAAGTTTGTCGCGATCCGGCTGAGCCAGCCCCGGAACTTAGCAGGCTCTTGCAAGCGCTTAATATTCCGGTAGACTCGAATCCAGACCTCCTGAGCCAAGTCTGCCCGATCTTGCCAGTCCGGTGCCAAGTGATATAGAACCCGATCGACGTGAGACTGATAGCGACGCAGCAGTTCGGAAAAGGCAGCGCGATCGGGGCGCAACCCTTCTTGGCATCGCAACACTAAGTCGTAGTTAGAAAGTTTTTCGGCTGGCAATTGCACTTGAGGAACGGTCGCCTCAACCGTAGACCAGGGTACAGAAATAAAGTGACTCATGGGCGGAATTCGCTGTGTCAAACTTTCCGCTTTTAATGACGCGCCCCTGAATGCGTGAGTTCCCTAAATTTTGGTACATTTTCAGGATATTTTTTGGGCAACCGGAACAAACCGGACTTTCAAAAATATTTACACAGCATCACTTACTCAAGGTAAATAGAGTACCCAAAGCTTTTAGCATTATGTTAAAAGCTCTTTTGTCTAAATAACTGAATCTGACACTAAAACTTAACAATTAGCTTCACACGCTCCTATGCTGACCCAACTACTAGAGCCATCAGTAGAAAATTCTTTCTTCCAGATCGGAGCATTGTGTTTCAAAGTGTCCATCCCGTACTGGCAAGCTGCAAATGCTTCTGAACGGTGGGGACAACCAACAGCAACTAACACACTGATTTCCCCAATCTCCAATCGCCCAACGCGGTGGTGAATTACTACTCGATTAACATCTGGCCACTGACGGCGAATCTCGGTTGCTATCTGCCGGAATACTCGGACAGCCATCGGTTCGTAGGCTTGATATTCCAGAGCCACTACAGGTTGACCATCAGTTTGATTGCGTACAGTACCGCTCATCATTACCACAGCCCCATTAGCTGCGTCATCAGCTAAAGTGTATATTTCTGCGACTGATAGTGGAGCAAAAGTAATAGCAAAACTATCTTTAGGATGATTGTCTGAAAGAGTGTTGAGGGAAATTGTAAGGGTATTCATGGGCTAATAATAGTTGTGATGCAACTGAATATTGAATCTATTTTCAGCGATCGCCTATCCATAACTCTAACTCAGCACCATTGATAAGCTTCAGTTACAGATGTTCCGAGCTTACTTCTAGGATTTGTAAATTTTATTAGATTTTTCTTTGCGAAAAACAAGCCAAGTGCTATGGTATTGGCTATAAACTCGGTAAAATTCCCCAAACTTCGACAAAAATAGAAAATAACCAGGGTTACTGATGTGTTTTCCGACCCATGAGTAATTCTTCTGAAATTAGGAATTTTTGCCTGAGTTTAGCCAGACCAATCTGACATTAAATCAGGAAATTATGGAAACACTAGCATTTACTCATTCCTACGTTACCTACGAAAACCCCGGCCCAGAACTTAAGCTGAGATCCCTTGAGCAACTAGGCTTAAATATTCCCAGTTCTGCATGGATGGGTCTTGCAGGTATTGCAGTTGCTCTATCTGTCTTAGCCGTACCTAGTGACGCATACGCCGCCTATGTCCGCACCAATGGCGGTCGGCTAAATGTCCGTTGCGGGCCTGGCATTGATTATTGCGTACACTCCAAGCTACACAATGGTAGTCATGTCAAGCTTACGGGTCATTATAAGAACGGGTGGGCTCAGATCAAAGGCGGTGGCTGGGTAGCTTCCCAATGGCTAGGCTACCGTCGCGCTTCTTCCCATTCCCACAGCCAGAAATGCAAGCATTACTATCATTAATAAATTGAACGATCGGAATTAGTTGAACTTTGCTAAGCCCAACCAATGGGCTTTTTTTGTGCAATAACTAGCAGACTAGGGGCTAGGGCGTGTTTTCAAACCCTGGGGGCTAGGGAAGAAGGGAAGAAGGGAAGAAGGGAAGAGAATAAAAGTAAGAGCTTTGTCGCGATCGCGCTTGCCGAACGGTTCGATCGATTTAGAATACCCTAATGTTCTTGGCGGTTGCTATACTATATAAATTTGCACAAAATTTATTGGTTGAGGGTTAATATAATGGTACTTGAAGCCCCTTCTATAAAAGCTAAGCCAACTGTCACTTGGGAACCCTTACCAGCCAACTTCGTATTACCAGACGATCCTGTGGAGAATATTCAACAACCTTCTCTCGCGGCTGCTCTCACCGATACACTGGGAGCCGCAGGATATATCCAGCCAGAAATGCTCATTGCCTCTAATTTGGGGCTAGTTGCTACTGTCAATAAAAAGATTGTAGTCAAAGCACCAGACTGGTTTTATGTAACTCAAGTGCATCCTTTAGCAGCGGGGGTCATTCGTCGTAGTTATACTCCTAATACTGATGGTGCTAATGTTGCGATCGTGATGGAATTTCTCTCAGAAGCAGATGGAGGAGAACTATCAATTCGATCGACTCCCCCCTATGGCAAACTCCACTTTTACGAACAAATTCTTCAAGTGCCTACTTATGTCACTTATGACCCCTACGAAGTTAATTTGGAAGTGCGTTATTTGCAAGATGGACGATATGTTTTACATCCAGCAAATGCACAGGGCCGGGTGTGGATTCCACAACTGGAACTAGATCTGGGGATTTGGTCGGGGCAACGGTTGGGACAAACGATGAACTGGCTGCGCTGGTGGGATAACTCAGGTAATTTGCTGCTATGGAGTTCAGAACAAGCAGAACAGGAACGCCAAAGAGCAGAACAGGAACGCCAAAGAGCAGAACAGGAACGCCAAAGAGCAGAACGATTGGCAGCAAAGTTACGTGAATTGGGAATCGATCCCGATTTGCCAGATTGAAAGCTGATGCGCGATCGCGTCTTTCTTTATTAATTAAGACACTGTTTCAACTAGCAGTCTCCCTAATAGTTTCTCGTAGCCGCTCCACATCGCGTGTGCAATCAGCTCAGTCAGTTCGTCTCTGTGGGCTTGCGCTCTGTCTGCCTCACGCTTTGCCTGCGGGTCGTTCATTAACTCCATATCGGACTTTTCACTCGTTTTGGCAGCGTTAATTTCTAAGTTTGCAGGATTGTACAACAATGTTAGACGATAGTTCTATATATAGATGTTAGCCAATGCTCATGAAGGAGCGAATTTAAAATGACTAAATCTATTAGTGAAGACTACCAAATCAGGACACTACTTAGCATAGCCGACAAAAATGGCTTCATTTTGGACGCAGACTTAAATATTAACAAATCGGGAATGGACTTCATAACTACGTTTGCTACTGCCAAAGAGAATAATACAAAATGGGTATTGCGATTTCCCAGAAGACTTGATGTTCTTGAGCGTATGTATTATGAAAGAGAAGTTCTTGAACTGGTTAAAAGCCAAGTCGATGTGAGCGTTCCCGTCTGGAAAATTGTTTCGGATGAACTGGTTGCCTATCCGCTATTAAAGGGAATTCCTGCCGGAACCATAGATCCAGATATCGGCGATTATGTATGGTACATCGATCCGAAGTCTCCGCCTGCTGTATACATTTCTTCTGTGGCAAAAACACTGGCACAACTCCACAAAACACGCATTGAGGTAGTGAAACAATTCAGTATCCGAGTTCAAACAGTCGATCGAGTGCGGCAATCTATGGGAGAGAATATGGAGAAGACCAGAGAACTGCTTGGTGTTTCTGATAAACGCTGGGCACGTTGGCAAGACTGGATTGCCAATGATGCCTTGTGGCCTCAGCATTCGGCTTTGATTCACGGAGACTTTCACCCTGGTCATACGCTTGTGGACAAAGACGGAAATTTGATGGGACTAATCGATTGGACAGAAGCCGCAGTAAGCGATCCTGCCAAGGATTTCGTCTGTTTCTATGCCACCTTCGGTGAGCAAGTTCTCCAGGATGTGCTTGAGCATTACCAAACTGCTGGTGGGATCGTATGGTCTTATATGAAGGAACACATCATAGAACTCTGGAATGCTAATCCCGTGGAATACGCCTTATTCGCCTTGCTAACTGGAAAGGAAGAACATATTGCGGGGGCTCGAGCCTCTTTAGCTTGGAGTGGATGATATTGGTTCAATATTCTTGAACTGGCTAACCTCACATAGATTTTTTCTGAATTCGCCAACAGTGTTAATTAAGCTTACCACCCCCCATCAGATAGAGCAAAGCCATCCTGACAGCAACACCACTGGTAACTTGTTGGGAAATTAAACTAAATTCGGCATCATCCATCAAGTCAGAACTAATTTCTACACCTCGGTTAACTGGGCCTGGATGTAAAACTTTAACATTGGGTTTGCAGAGCTTAAGGCGATCGCGCGTAATCCCAAACAACTGATGATATTCTCGCAAACTCGGCAACAAATACTGACCCATCCTTTCCTTTTGTAGCCGCAAGGCCATCACAAAATCAGCATCTTGTAAAGCAGGTTCAACTTGCCAATGTAAAAATAAGTTTCCTTCCCTACCATTGCCACACTCAGCAAATAATAACGGCAACAAAGTAGGTGGCCCCGCCAAATGAACTTCAGCTCCAGTTGCAGTTAAACTCCAAATATTAGACCGAGCTACTCGCGAATGCAGAATATCGCCAACAATAGCAATTTTTTTACCAGCTAAAATTTCTAGGCGAGGGTGTTCGGGGTCTAAGAGCGAACAGATAGTAAATAAATCTAACAAACCTTGAGAAGGGTGTTCGTGCTGACCATCTCCAGCATTAAGGACGCTCACCTTTGAACCCAAACGATCCATTTCCTGCGCGATCGCCATCGGTACTCCAGCCTGCTCGTGGCGAATTACCATCATATCCGTTCCCATTGCCAAATAAGTCTTCGCCGTATCTAAAATAGTCTCCCCCTTGGTCAGAGAAGAACTTCCCGGCGTAAAATTCAGCGTATCTGCCGACAACCGCTTCGCCGCCAACTCAAAACTATTACGAGTCCGAGTAGAAGGCTCAAAAAATAAATTAGCCACCACTTGACCTTGTAGAGCCGGCACCTTCTTTGTGCGGCGACCAAGCACTTCTCGAAAACTCCCAGCAGTTTGCAGTACCGCGTCGTATTCACCGCGAGTAAAATCAGCAAGAGAGAGAATGTGGCGGCGAGTCCAAACCATAGCCATTTTAGATTTTAGATTTTAGATTTTAGATTGACTGCTGTTTCCTGCGGAGCTGTTAAAAACCTCACCGAAATTCATATAAAGAGTTTGGTGGTCGATCGATGAACAGTATCCAGCAATATCAGGCGGCCTTTGCTGCCAGCCTGATTATATTTAGCTTAAATAGTTGCACTCCGCTACCCCCTGAGCTGGGAGAGTCCATTCCCCCGATACCATCACCCACAGCTACGCCACAGCCTGAAACTATCTATCCCCCAATACTGCCAGCAGTTGAGGCTCCTGTAGCGCCTGATACGAAGACAGTCACCATTTATGGAGTAGACAGTCAGTGCCAAGCTTTAATTCCTGAAGATGTCACCGTTCCGGTAGAACACTCCCTTGAGGCAACAGTGGCACAAGTTTTAGAACAACAGTACACCACAGACTTTGAGTTGAGTTATCGGGTAATTCTCGATCGCCAGAAGAGTTTAGCTATAATAGATTTGCGTATTCCTCCCAACTCCAAACGCCGATTAACCTCTCTTTCCAACTGCGAACAGTTAGCCTTGTTTGGTGGTCTGCGCCAGACTCTCATGGCAAACCGGGGGTGGAAGATTAAAAATGTGCGCTTTACAGAGGAAGGTAAAGAAATTTGGCTCTAGTGTGGCGATCGCTCCCACAATTGCTATATTTTTCGTCATTGAGGCCGAAAGTGTGGTAGAGCCCACTCTCAAGATTTAACTTCTTCCTGGTTCCTTGACCTTCGCCGGTAGCTATAGCAGCCTGAAGCCCTCAACTCCATGATTAATTCTTTCAACTTAGCCTTAAATCTTCAGTCTTGCTTATACCTACTTGTCAAAAGTAACGATAGTGCGCTAAAAGGTTAGATGGTGACTTTCCAACAAAAATCTACACATAGGCAAAAAGTGAGAGCAGGAAAGTCTTAATTCGAGAGGATTTAAACAATTCAAGAGGTATTATGAGCCAGCAGGTTATACACCCGATGGTCAAATTTCAACGTCAGGTGCAATCACTTGTGAAATCCAACATCATCAAACCGACAGATAGTCTGTGGAAAATCGCTTTACTGTACGGAGACGAGTGGCCGTACTGGAAACAACAACTCCAAGAGTTTGATTTTTCCATGCAAGACCCCGTTAGCGAGTTGCTAGTTGTCGAAGGTTGGGATGAGGACTAGAAAAGTTTTGAGTTTTGAGTGTTTAGTTTTGGGTAACTCTTTTAACTAAAAAGGGTTTCAGTGTACTTTTGCCTAGAGGCAAGCTGCTAAGGCTTCGGCTAGTTTTTTAGCTGTAGGATAGCGATCGCCTGGTTTAGGTTCCGTTGTCCGCGAAATCACAGTCCGCAATTTCGGCGCGATCGTGGGTACCCTTTCCACGTTGAACCCAAAATCTCGACCTCTCTTGCCGTAAAACTTTTGGGGGCTTTCCCCCGTTAGCAAAAAAATCAGCGTTGGGCCAATAGCATACAAATCGGATTGACTTAGCGGCTGACCCCGATCCTGTTCCGGGGCAGTGTAGCCCTCAACGCCAATGCGAGTACCAGGGGGCGTGCCAATTTCTTTGACGGCCCCAAAATCGATTACCGCGATCCCATTGTCGCGGTGGCGTACCAGCAAATTAGCAGGCTTAATGTCTCGATGAACGATCGGGGGCTGTTGCGAGTGAATGTAGTCCAACACCTCACAGGTTTGAATCATCCACTCGATCGCCTGTTGGGGAGTAACCGGCCCCCGCTGATAAATCCGTTTTTCTAAATCTTGACCGTGAAGCATCTCCATTGCCAGGTATTTCTTCCCCCCTTCCACAAAAAAGTCAAAAAACTGAGGAATACCCGGATGGTGTAGCGCTTTAAGGGTACGGGCCTCCCTTTCAAAAAGTTCTTGAGCTTTGGCGATTTGGGCCATATCCGCATTCATTTCCTTAAGGACTACCAAAGATGCGGCCGGGGGAATTCCAGGCTGTTGCGATCGCGCCTTCTGGCTATCCCAGGCTAAAGTCGTAGTCCCCATCCCCCCTTGACCTAAAGTTCGCAACACTTGATATTGGCGAATCGTGCGTTCCACGCTAATTGGTTTGCCACAATGGATGCAGAATAAACTCCCTGGCGGGTTGCCAACATGATTGCAAGTAGGGAGGGGCGCAGGATGCGGACTTGGGGAGGGAGAATGGGGCAAATTAGCCAATATATCTGAGCTTACCTGGAATTTCAGGATGGGCCCGCCTCGTGCTAGCTGGATCAGGGAACCGTCGGAGACAACACCCTGAGACATCAAAACACCATTGACAAAAGTCCCATTGGTGCCTTGATTAACAAGCAACCAAGTGCTGTTAGATGGTGAATTATTAATTTTTCGTAACTCTAGGTGTTGCCGGGAAACTAGGGAATCGACAATAATAACGTGATTTTCTGGAGAGCGGCCAATGCGAATGATTGACTCGCTATCAAAGATCCAGCGTTGCAGAGGAGTCTGTTTTTGGGGGTCTAAGAGAGTGAGAGTCAACACATTTATAGCTAGGGACTAGGGGAAGAAGGGACTAGGGGCTAGGGGTTAGGGACTAGGGGAAGATGGGGGAGAGGGGGAAGAGGGGGAAGGTAAGTAGCTAAGGGATTCAGAGAATTAACAATTAGCAATTAGCAATTAGCAATTAGCAATTACTATGACTTACACTCATCCAAAATCGAACTAGGAGTTCAACAAATGTCTGCTGCAACCGATCAAATTCTCGAACAACTCAAATCCCTAACTCTGTTGGAAGCTTCCGAATTAGTGAAGCAAATTGAAGAAGCCTTTGGCGTTAGCGCTGCGGCTCCTACTGGCACTATGATGATGGCTGGCCCTGGCCCTGCTGCTGTTGAAGAAGTAGAAGAGCAAACTGAATTCGATGTGATTCTCGAAGAAGTTCCTGCTGATAAGAAAATCGCTATTCTTAAGGAAGTGCGGACTATTACCGGTCTGGGTCTGAAGGAAGCCAAGGACTTGGTAGAAGCTGCACCGAAGGCTGTTAAGGAAGCGATCGCAAAGGCTGCTGCTGAAGATATCAAGAAACAGTTAGAAGCCGTCGGCGCGAAGATCGCTATCAAGTAATTAACTTGACTAAGTATTAGCATCTTTGCTTACCCCCCCTTAAAAAGGGGGGTTTTTTGAGTTTATTATATATAGTAACCGCTTTCGTGGGTTAGGACTTTCTGATTTCCACCAAAGTCGCTGATTGTTTCCCCCTTCTTTCTCTTCTTTCCCTTCTTTCTCTTCTTCCCCTTCTTCCCCCTTCTTTCCCTTCTTCCCCTTCTTCCCCTTCTTCCCCCTTCTTTCCCTTCTTCCCCTAGCCCCTAGCCCCTAACCCCTAACCCCTTCTTTCCCTAGCCCCTAGCCCCTAACCGCTGAAAGCGGTTGCTATCTTTCCGCCGCACTGGAATGGCGATCGCAAAGGTAGCGCCACAGCCAGGTTCTGAGATGCACTTGAAAACGCCACCGTGCTTCTGGACAATAATCTGATAACTGATAGACAAGCCTAAACCAGTACCTTTACCCACCGGTTTTGTGGTAAAGAAAGGGTCAAATATCCGACGGCGCACCTCCTGGGACATTCCTGGACCATTATCGGTAATCCAAATTAGCACAAATTCAGGATTGGGGAGTTTTGAGTCCTCAGTCCCCAGTTCCCCGTCTGTAGTCAATTCCGGGTAAGAACTCGGAGCGATCGCCAAATCCTCAACCCTATTTTCCCAGTCCCCAATCCCTACTTCCGTGCGAATCGTAATCAAGCCAGGGGAAGGTTGAGTATCCAGAACGTCGATCGCATTGACCAGGACATTCATAAACACCTGATTTAACTGACCGGGGAAACAATCAACTTTAGGCAAATGACCGTACTCCTTAATCACTGCGATCGCGGGTTTTCCCGGCTTTTCTCGCAGCCTGTTCTGTAAAATCAACAGCGTACTATCAATACCTTCGTGAATATCTACAGGCTTCATCTCAGCTTCATCAAGCCGAGAAAAATTTCGTAAACTCTGGACAATTTCGCGGATACGCTCTGCTCCTAGCCTCATGGAATCGAGAATTTTGGGCAAATCTTCTAGTAGGAAATCAAGTTCGATCTCGTCAATAACTGTTTGAATTTCAGGTATAGGATCGGGATAATACTGCTGGTAAAGACCGACAATTTGCTGCATCTCTGCAAAATAGGAATAAGCATGGGAGATATTGCCATAAATGAAATTGACAGGATTATTAATTTCGTGAGCGACACCTGCAACCAACTGACCGAGGCTAGACATTTTTTCAGTTTGAATGAGCTGAGATTGAGTCTGTTTTAGTTCTCGCAAAGCCTCTTTTAACTGCTCATTTTTCTCTGTTAGTCGCACTTCCGATTGTCGCAGGGCCAAATTTTGCTCCGATAATTCCTGAGTGCGTTCCTCAACTCGGCATTCTAACTCAGCTTTTGCCTGTTGCAAAGCAGCTTCAGCACGTTTGCGCTCAGAGATGTCAGTGCAAACGCCTACTAATCCTAAGCGATTGCCAGTATCATCAAAAATGCAGTCAACACGTAACAAAGTTGGTACGATCGCACCAGATTTAGTTCTGAGTTCGATTTCACCGCTCCAACAACCAGTATCGTTAATAATTTGATAGACCTCAGAGCCTACTTCTGGAGTGAGGTAGAGCGCAATTGGGCCGCCAATGGCATTGAGTTCATCGACTGTGTAACCAAACAAGTCGATGAAAGCTTGGTTGTGATAAATTGATTGGTTATCGGCGTCAGTTATTCTGATTGCACTACCAGTGAGTGCGATCGCATAACTATAGCGCAATAATTTTTCTTGCAACATTTTGCGCTGCGTAGCATCGCGAGTTACTTTCGAGAAGCCGCGCAACATTCCAGCTTCATCCCTCAGCGAAGTAATCGCAACATTTGCCCAAAATCTAGATCCATCTTTTCGTAATCGCCAGCCTTCTTGTTGAAAATGACCCTCAGCTAAGACTATTTCTAAGAACTCTTCAGGTTTCCCCAAACGGACTGCTTCTTCTTCGTAAAAACAAGAGAAATACTGACACATAATTTCCTCTGCCTTGAAGCCAGTAATTCTTTCTGCACCGCTGTTCCAACTAACAACTTTGCCTTCAGGATCGAGCATCACCAGAGCATAATCTTGGACACCTTCAACTAATAAACGAAAGCGTTCTTGACTTTCGCGCAATTGTGCTGTCCGCCGGCTAACTCGCAGTTCCAGTTCGGCATTAAGTTGAGAAATTTGTGCTTGAGCCGCCGTGCGATCGCGAATTTCTTGTGCTAGTTTTTCATTAGCCGCCTCTAACTGTGGGGGACTAGGAATACTCAGAGCTTGCGGCATCAGCGGTAACAGCGATACAGCAGTATAAACTGAGATTATAGCAGTAATAAATTTAACTATCCCAGACAGCCAATAAGTCGGATACCAGAGCGTCCAAACATCTATTAAATGGCTAGTTCCGCAGGCGACAATAAAAGATCCAAACAACCAAATCACCCAGGGAAAAGGCAAGTCCCGCCGCCGATAGAGGAAATAGGCCATCATCAGGGGAATTGAATAATAGCTCAGAGCAATCAACGCATCAGAGGCGGCGTGCAGCCAGATTAATTCAGGATTCCAGAGGTAGCAATACCCCTGCGGGAGAAATGGGTTTGAGGTCAAAAAGTTTGTCAGGAGTTCCGGCATAAACTTTAGAGTTTGGACGATGGATTTGAGACTTTAGACTTAAAGGGATTTGTCTATAATCTGGCTGTTTCCCATTTTGGCAGAAATTTTATTTTTTGGCGGGGTGGATCGCAATAATTATATCAATGAGTATTTAAAGGGCTAACTTTCTCTTGCTCTTTACTCTATCTTTTCTTGTTCTTTATTTTCTCTGATTTTAGTTTTGGTAAGACCGACTAACCATCAGTGTTATTTCGATTGGTTAGGATGGGGAGCGAAAGATAAAAATATTTTTTGATAGCCTTTTGACATCTTACCTGTGTATAATTTATTAAGGCGATAGCGTAAAATAAAACAGACATCTGTACTTAGCAAACTTAACAGCTAAATCATCGCTGATACTTTTAGGAGGGAAAATGTTAAACGAAACGACCATTGAACAACGCTTAGTAACTCTCGAACAAGCGGTTGCTGACCTCCAAAGCAAGTCCCAGAGCACGTCTGAAAATTGGCTGGAAAAATTTACCGGCTCAATTTCCGATGAAGCAGCTTTTTTGGAAGCTTTAGAATATGGACGCGCTTTTCGTCAAGCCGATCGACCTCTTGATGAAGGCGATGAACGATCGTGAAATATTTACTCGACACCGATCGCATTAGTTTCCTACAGCGACGTTCAGGCTTAGAATTTACTCGTTTGACGGCTCGAATGAGTCAACACTCACCATCGGATTTTGCTTTATCGGTTGTGAGTTTTCACGAACAAGTTCTTGGCGCACACGATTTCATCAATCGTGCTAAAACAAATACCGAAACCCTTCGCGGATATACTTTATTGTTAGAAATCCTTCAAGGTTTTGCACAAGCTCCCGTTTTCCCTTTCGATCCAGTTGCGATCGCAATCTTTGAGCAAATGCGGTCGCAACGGGTTCGCGTATCTACAATGGATTTGAGAATTGCAGCGATCGCCATATCTCGTAACTTGGTGTTATTGACTAGAAACTTTAGCGATTTTAGCAAAATTCCAGGTTTGAAAATAGAAGATTGGACGGTATAGCGTAAGTAGGAACTTCTTTGCGTGTTTGTAGGATGGCGATGCGCCTGCGGTGAGACTCCCCTAAAACAATCCCAACTCGGCAAAACCTAGTTATGATAGATGCGATCGCATAAAGATAGCGATCGCCTATCTTTGCTAGAATAGCCTCCAGAAGTTTAATCCTAAAGGAAATAGCT
Source organism: Kamptonema sp. PCC 6506 (assembly GCF_000180455.1). NCBI lineage: Bacteria > Bacillati > Cyanobacteriota > Cyanophyceae > Oscillatoriales > Microcoleaceae > Kamptonema > Kamptonema sp. PCC 6506. The sequence goes on along the minus strand of NZ_CACA01000292.1, from coordinate 36,025 downwards.
TAATGGCAATTATTGTTACTCTCAGCCCAGAATTAGAAGCGCAACTCCGCGATCGCGCTATTCGGAAAGGTCAAGATGTCAATCTCCTGGCATCTGAATTGCTAACTAACTTCCTAGAGTGGGAAGCGCAAGACTCAGAAGAAGCGATCGAGGCTATTCAGCAAGGATTAGAGAATTTTGCCGCAGGTCAGTTCCGGTCTTTTGATGAATCCAAAGGCATGACATCAGAATTATCCAGAGGGCAATTTACCGAAACTTTACCCGAATAATCAGTTAAGGTGACATCATCTTTGTAATGGCGGGGAGTTTCCATTAACAATTGCCAAGCTTCACCCGCAGTCAGTAAATTCATCCGGCCAGGATAGTGAATTTCTATCAACTCTTGAACTAGAGGATAATAGTCTGAGTTGAGACTAGGGAAAATATGATGTTCCGTGTGATAGGAAAAGTTAAAGTGCAACAGATCGACAATTTTAGGAACCCGGAGAGAAAGACTATTGATCAACGGATCGTTAATACTCGTCATCCGGCAAATCAGGTGATTCGTGTAAATATAAAACATGATTCCTGAATGACCAATTGCTAGCGGTAGAAAGTAACCAAGAGCAAGTTTGAGCGGATGAAAGTCTAGATAGAATAATATGCTGAAATGCAGGCCAAAAATTGCCAGTAATTCAAGGGCAATCGTCCATCTATCTTTTTCACTGACTGTAAAAGCAGCCGGCACATAATCAACTGACTTATTATTAAACAACAGGATCGAAGAGAGGTTAGAAAAATTATGAAATAACCACGAACCAGCCATCCCAATTATGAAAAACCAAACTGGATTGAAGTCAAGGGATGGGACAAAGAAATCTTGAATCTTTTTTCCCCAAGTATTAGGTTGTTCGTAAAGGTAATTGCGGTCGGGATCTGCCACAGAATTTGTTTGACTGTGATGTACAATGTTGTGTAGAGTTTTCCACTGAGTCGGGGGCATAAACAACATTGCAAATCCTAGAAAACTAATGATATAACTCAGTCTAGACTTTTTCTGAACGCTACCGTGCATGAAGTCATGGGAGATAAATGACATAGCTACGATACTATTACCCATAATCAAAGCTAAAGGTAAATAAAGCCATAAAAGATAGATAGGCCACTGGTTTAAACGATCGGCAATTCCCCAACCTAATAGTAAAATGCCCATATTAATTAACAATATGACTAACTTACTAGAATCTGGTTGAAAAGCTGCTGGTGGCAGCAAAGGACGCAATTTTTTAGCATACACCGATTGGTGAATCAGCATTCCGGTGTCTACAGTATCATTCAATTTTTCTGACTGCATTGTGTAATTCCTAAATCTTGAGCATACAGCTCTGAATTATTTTATAATAGCACTTCTGTGAATTATATCATATTGGGTAAAGAAATGAAAAAAATCAAGTTTAATTATATCCTTATAAATATGTCGTTGTAAATATGTCATCATAAATATGTCATTGTCAATATGTCATTATAAATTATGCCATCGTCAATATGTCATTGCGAAAAGCCGAAGCCGCGAGCGAAGCGTGGCGGGAAGCGAAGCAATCGCAAAGCCTTGAGATTGCTTCGCTTCGCTCGCAATGACAAGGAAGATCAGCTCGCAATGACACGGAATATTAGCTCGCAATGACAGGGAATATAGTAGTTTTCAATTGGATAGGTATTGCTTTTAATTACCAATTACCAATTAGCCATTAGCGATTAGCCATTAGCCATTACCAATTACCAATTACCAATTACAGTTAACAGTTAACAGTTAACAATTACAAAGAGAAAGAGGGCGCAAAGCACGCCCTAATTGCGTTATTAAATCGGTTCTATTCTAACCATTACCCAACACCCAATTTACCAAAGTCCGAACTCCAAAACCAGTTGCACCAGCACTGTTATAACCATTTTCCTTGTCAGTCCAAACTGGCCCAGCAATGTCTAAGTGAACCCAAGGAGTATCCTTAACAAATTGCTTCAAAAACAGTGCCGCCGTAATCGAACCGCCGGGACGTGGCCCCGTATTTTTCATATCAGCGTGCAAAGCTTTCAAACCTTCAAAATACTTCTCTTCCAAAGGCATTCGCCAGAATTTTTCTCCGGCAAGTTCAGAGGCAGTAGCAAATTGAGCAGCAACCTTATCATCAGGACTCCATAAACCAGCAATATCATCACCCAAAGCAATGATACAAGCACCTGTTAAAGTAGCAAGATCGACAATGGCATCTAATCCCAACTTATCAGCATATACCAAAGCATCTGCTAAAGTTAAACGCCCTTCAGCATCGGTATTGTTAACTTCAATAGTCTTACCATTAGAAGCTGTCAAAATGTCTCCAGGGTGCATGGCTTTGCCACTGATCATATTTTCAGTGACGGCACTAATAAAGTGAACTTCGACATCTGGCTTTAAATGTCCGATCGCTTTGGCTGCACCTAAAGTAGCAGCAGCGCCACCCATGTCTACTTTCATCATTTCAATACCGCCAGCAGCTTTAATATTCAAGCCACCAGAATCGAAGGTTAAGCCTTTACCAACGATCGCAACTTTCCGCCGAGGTGTTCCCTCCGGTTTGTAAATCATGTGAATGAATTTAGGCGGCAAGTCGGATGCTAAAGCAACTCCCAAAAATGCTCCCATGCCTAGTTTTTCGCAGTCTTCCCGCTCTAATATTTCTAAAGCTAGGCCGCATTCAGAGGCTAGAGATTGAGCAGTCTCGGCCATCGTTATCGGCGTGACAGAATTAGCGGGTGCGGCTACCAATTCCCGTGCTAGAATCACTCCAGCAGAGATTTGATAGGCGCGGGTAATGGCGGCTTCAGTGCCACCTAAACCTAGCAAGTCTATTCGCTCGATCGCAGGCCCTTTGTCGTCAGGTTCGGACTTGAATCGGAGATCTTGATATAAAGCTAGTTCTATGCCTTCTGCGATCGCCTGCACTGTAGCATCCCGTCCATCCTCTAAGGCGGGAAAGCTAATTCCCAAGGTTTTGCATTTTTCCTTTTTGGCCAGTCTAGCAGTGGCGGCAGCGGCGCGGCGCAAAGTTTCTAATTTTAGTTCTTCTGGTTTACCCAAACCAACGATGATGATTTTGCGGATCTGACTGTGACTACCAACGCGAGCGATCGCACTGCTGCCAGTTGTACCTTTAAATTCTACCTCATCAATGAGTTCTTTTAAAGTACCAGCTAGCTTTTCATCTAGTTTTACGAGTTCATCGGTTAATTCTACCGCTTCCTCGAATAAACCAATAGCAAGAGCGTCTCCCGTCCATTCCAAGCGGGCTGTATCAGTGGGTTGAAATTCCATGTTCCAATTTTTAGATTTAGATTTTAGATTTTAGATTGTACTTTGTAGATGGTGGTTTAGTTGTTTATCAAGAGTTAGGCATTACTTGGGTAACGCCGCCTCTGGGGGGTTGATTCATTCTCCCGAAAGCCACCAGGGAATAAATTCCCTCTCTCATTACTGAAGTCGGTTGAAACCGACTGAAATACTAGGTCTGTAGTCGTCTTCAGACGACTTAAACTATCAGACAGGGGTTTTTAACCCCTGGCGGACTATAGCTTTAAAACAATGAATCAGCCCTAACCTTTGGGGGGTTGTCGATCGCCGCCCAGAGGCGGCGTTATAGCAACCGCTTTCGTCAGTTAGGACACTCGCTCATCGCTGAAGCCTTGATTCTATTCCCCTCTTCCCCTAGCCCCTAGCCCCTAGCCCCTAGCCCCTAACCGCCCTGGCGGTTGCTATACAATCTCGGATTTAGTCCTATTATCTTGTACTTTAGTCCCCATTCTCTAATTTCCTATGCTCAAGCAACGCAAAACCACAGTTCCTCTATTGATAGGTGTTTCCGTTTGCGCTCTGGCGATCGGAGCTTTTGCACCGGTGACAAAGTGGATTGGATTTGGTTCGTCTGTGAATCAGAATCCCCAGGATACGGCGATCGCGGAGGCGGAAGTTAGGACTTTGGTATCGCTCTCGCCAATAGAGCGATCGCAGAAGTTGGAAGCGATCGCACAACAGCCACAATCTAAGGCTCGTAGCGAAGCGCGTTATCTGCTGGCGAAAGATTTAATGGCAAAGGGAGAAGCGGCAAAAGCTCTCACTTTGTTAGAGAGATTAGAGCAAGATTATCCGATTTTAGCATCTCACATTGTGATGCTACGCGCCCAAGCTTACGAAGCAGCAGGTGAAGCAGGTAAAGCTGAAAATACTTGGCAGGATTTGCTCAAACGCTATGAGAACGATCCAGTGGCGGCTGAAGCTTTGTATATTTTAGGAAAGACGCAGCCGGAACATTGGGACAAGGCGATCGCGCAATTTCCGTCTCATCCCCGCACTATAGAAATGGCGCGATCGCGGCTGAAAACCAATCCCAATCAGCCAGAATTGCTATTACTGATCGCCAAACATGGCTTGTACCTCAAAGATTACGGCTCAATAGTAGAAACCTTAGCCCAGAAATATTCTGCCTTCTTGAAACCCGAAGATTGGGAAGCGATCGCCTTCGGCTATTGGGAGAAACAGGATTACGGCAAAGCTGCGATCGCCTACGCCAAATCTCCCCGCACCCCCCGCAATCTCTACCGTAAAGCGCGAGGTTTATGGTTAGACGGAAAAATACCTGAATCTAAAATTGCTTATAAACAACTGATAACTGAATTTCCCGATGGAGGCGAAGACACCGCTTTAGGTTTAATCAGAATTTCGCGGCTTTCCGAACCCAAAGAAGCTTTAGTTTACCTCGATCGCGCTATTAGCAAATTCCCCGATCGCGCACCCGAAGCACTGTTAGACAAATCTAAAATTCTTGACAAGCAAGGAAGCGAAAAATTAGCCTCCCAAACTCGTCAACTGTTGCTACAAAAATATAACAATTCAGATGCCGCCGCTGAACTACGGTGGACGATTGCCCAACAAGCCGCGAAGGCGGGAAATTTAAAAATAGCTTGGCAACAAGCCAGAGATATAACCAATAATAACCCCGATAGCATATTAGCACCAGAAGCAGCATTTTGGGTAGGAAAATGGGCGCAGCGAATCGGTCGTCAGGAGGATGCACAAAAAGCATTTGAATATACCATCGCCCGCTATCCAGAATCTTATTTTGCTTGGCGTTCTGCGGTATTTCTGGGTTGGCCTGTAGGAGATTTTACCACAGTGAGAAGCTTATCTCCCAATGTAGTCCCACTCGCTCAAAGACCAGAACCTCCCGTCGGTTCTGAAGCATTAAAAGAACTCTATCAATTAGGTCAAGATCGTTCGGCTTGGACGCTATGGCAAGTTGAGTTTAAAAATCAGATGAAGCCGTCAATACCGGAACAATTTACTGATGGTTTGATGCGAATAGGAGTAGGAGATAATCTAGATGGACTGTGGATGATTTCAAGTTTACGGCAACGAGAAGAACCAGAGGATAAAAACCAATATTTATCCTTAAGACAGCAACCTGCTTACTGGCAAGCATTATACCCATTTCCCTACTTAGAAACAATTGTCAAGTGGTCGGGAGAAATGCGTTTAAATCCAGTATTAGTTACCGCCTTAATTCGGCAAGAATCGCGATTTATGCCAGGGATTAAATCAGCAGTCGGCGCAACTGGTTTAATGCAGGTTATGCCAGAAACAGGGGATTGGATTGCTAAGCAAATTCAACTCAAAAACTATTCTTTAGAGAATGTAGACGACAACATTAAACTCGGCACTTGGTATCTCGATCACACCCACGATGAGTACAAGAATAATTCAATGTTAGCAGTAGCCAGTTACAATGCCGGGCCTGGTGCAGTCGGAGATTGGTTACAGAGATTTGGCTTTAACGATCCCGATGCTTTTGTGGATAAAATTCCCTACGATGAAACTAAGGGATATGTGAAGTCTGTGTTTGAGAATTACTGGAATTATTTAAGGATTTATAATCCCGAAATAAATCAGTTGGTAGCACAGCATAATGCAGCGAAGCAACAACCAACTAAACCTTAATCCCGACGGAGGTTAAAACCCCTGTCGGACTCAATGTTTACGTTAAGCTACAATAGCAATAAATACAGAGGTTAATCTATGACTTATAATTCCCCAGAAGAATACATCGAAGCCATGCGAACTATTTTGAATAGCGGCGATTTTGCAGGAGCACAGCAGCTATCATTTAAAGCCGTTGAGCATTACCCCGATCATGCTGAAATTAAGAAGATCGCTCGCATCTTAGCACCATCGGTAGTTAGAGTCAGTAAACGCCCCCCAGATCGAGATACGCTGGTCAATCAAAACTGGATCAAGCAGAACCGGATGCAATATCGGGGAAACTGGATTGCTCTGAAGGATGGTAAGCTATTGGCTATTGGGAAAAATGTTGATGAATTAGTGGAGCAGGTAGGTGATATAAAGGAAAAACGTATATTTGTGACAGCGATTTATTAATGGTACTGTTTTTTCCAAATGGGGATACTTTTGCAACGGGGGCGATTCGCTAGTTGCTCTTACTCCTTAGTTATAAAAAAGTTTACTGCAAACCATCCCATTAACATACCTATTATTATAATAATTGTATTTGAAGCAAGCAACAAAATGTTTTTGAAAAGCCCTGCGGAATATATATTTGCGTAGTCTTTCCTTACTACACACATTGTTAAACATACTGACACTTCATAAAAATAGATCAAGATTGCCGGAGTCATAGAAATTAAAATAACATCAATAATAGTAATATTGCTATCTAAAAAATAACGTAATAATAAAGAAATTAAAGCAATTATAATATGAAAAAAGAAGACCAATAAATAGCCAAATAAAAAACTTGAATTTTGAGCGATCGCATCAATTACTCCCGATCTTTTTTGATAGGAATATATATCTTCAAAAAAATCGAGAGGTGGTGTAAGTATAAAAAAAGTTAGGCGATGAAATATTATCAATTTAAAGAGTAAGGCTACTCCTACAATCAAGTTTGAGAACAACTGGCTACTCATAAGTAGGTGGACATAAATAAACGCTATAAATTGTATCGCTTCCGAGAAAACAGTATCGCTTAAATCAGCATTAGTAAAATTCACCTGATCTGCCATTGCGTAAGCTAAATCTGCACCGTGTAAATTTGCTTTTACCATTACAGAAGCACTCATAATTGCTCCTCGTAAATCGGCATTACTAAAATTACTTAACTCCATGTTAGCATTAGAAAATTCAGCCGATCGCAGCATTTGACCAGAAAAGTCGCGGCGCGTGAGTTCAGCATTGCTATAAGATAAGGGAGGAGCGTAATATTTAGATTGAGCTTGGGCTGGTAGCGACCAAGTTAAAAGAAAGAGTGCGTAGGCGTAGCCCACCGTAAGTATCGCCAATACCGCTAGTTTCCGAATTATCATAAGTCTGTTTTCCTTGCAAGTAGATATGGGAGTAGTGTATGCCGAACTCAGCTCAACGGCAAAAACGGGTAAAATCATCAATAGTAATGATGAACTTCTAAAAAGCTATGCTAAATTTTGCTTTAACTTGGCTAGTTGCAGCCGTTTCACTGGTAATTACTGCCAATATCGTACCAGGTATTGCGATTAGTAGTTTTCCTGCTGCTTTGGTAGCTGCGGTTCTGGTCGGTTTCGTCAATGCGATTGTGAGACCGATTATCACACTTTTGACACTACCTCTCACAATTCTTTCTCTGGGTTTGTTTTTGTTGGTGGTGAATGCGATCTCCCTGTCTATGGCAGCATGGTTGGCGGGAGTATTCGATATTGGCTTTAAGGTTAGCGGTTTCTGGCCTGCATTTTTCGGTGCGATCGTTCTCTCTTTTGTTTCTGGATTGATCGGCAGTTTTGTGAATGTGGATAGGACTGGGATCGAATAAACGTTACGGATTGAAAGAGTTAGTCAGTGCGATCGCTTTATTCTGTTTCTGCTGAGGCGATCGCAACTGTCACCGCACCCCCCCTAGCCCCCTGTTGACAATCGGAACGAAAGATTTGTTTAGGAACTAGGAGGTTTTTTTTTGAACCGCAGATCGAAGCAGACGATCCTGGATAATGATTAGATATCTGCTTGTATCTGTATTCGTCGGCACTCGATAATTCTAGGTTAATTGTAGCACAAATAGCTGCCGCTTCTGCTACACTGGGAACACCGATTGATTGAGCAACAATTTTTGAAGGGTTGGGTACTTGAATTGAGTTTAAAACCTTAGCAGAGAAGGTTTTTAGTTGCCAATTCCGCCCTTGACAAAGTTCTATTAATCCAACTTCATCAGCCTTAGTATCAATAGTAGCAATGCCTGCGATCGTACTTTCTGCTAAATCATAATTGCGGCATACTTGTTTGATAGCAGATTCTATCACGTCTCTAGAAGTTCCGCTTTGGCAACCTATTCCTATCCATAAAACTCTACAATGCTGTTGCACTTTTGGGATATCCAAATCAGGAGGCAGGAGGCAGGAGGCAGGAGGCAGAAGGAGGATGTCGGTTGTTTGAAGTTCACTCAACAATGCAGATTGTATCAATAATTTGGATAATTGGGATAAATAATCAAAGGGATGACTAACCAGGATTTTGTATTATAGCAACCGCTTTGGCGGTTAAATTCATGAAACCATTGATTCTCTATCTCTTCTTCCCCTTCTTACCCTAGCCCCTAGCCCCTAGCCCCTAGCCCCTAACCGCTGAAAGCGGTTTCTATAAGTCTTTTTCGCAAGTCGGATACTCCTTGAAGGTTAGCAATAAAAAAACGCCCAACTCTCAATAGTCAGGCGTTTTACCGATTCCCAAAAAACAAATTAATCCTGTTGAGATTGGGAAAGATTTGATTGGATCGAAACCACTGCCACAGGTTGCGTCTGACTCAAAACAGCCTGTAATATGGGAGTGCGATTGACAGAACTGTTGGCTAAAGTCAATATCGGATTAGCCAAAATTCCCGCTAAGGATGTGGCAATTAATGTCAAAATCAGACTGACTTGTAAAGGTCGCATTCCGGGAAGAGTCCAGTTAGCTTCTGGATAATTCTTGACCGAACTTGACATTTCTTGAGGTTCCTTAACTACCATCATTTTTACTACTCGAATATAGTAGTAAATCGAGACTACAGTAGTAATTAACCCCAACAATACTAAGAGGTAAAGACCTGCTTGCCAGCCTGCCCAAAACAGATAAATTTTGCCGAAGAAACCGGCTAGGGGCGGAATGCCTCCCAATGATAGCAGGCAAATGCTTAAACACAAGGTTAAAAGCGGATCTTTTTGATACAAACCGGCATATTCGCTAATTTGGTCTGTACCAGTTCGTAGGGAGAATAAAATCACGCAGGCGAAACCGCCTAAGTTCATAAATAGGTAAACCAACAGATAAAATATCATGCTGGAATAGCCTGCTTCACTGCCTGCGATCAAACCGATCATTACGAATCCAGCTTGTCCGATGGAGGAGTAAGCTAGTAGCCGCTTCATGCTAGTCTGGGCGAGGGCGACGACGTTACCCAAAACCATGCTGAGTATGGCGAGGGCGGTAAAAACTAAGTGCCACTGTTCTGTAACTAGGGGGAAAGCGGTAGTGAGGAGGCGGATGGCGAGGGCGAAACCGGCCGCTTTGGAACCGACGGAAAGGAAGGCGACGACTGGTGTGGGTGAACCTTCGTAAACGTCTGGTGTCCACTGGTGAAAGGGGACGGCGGAGATTTTGAAGGAGATGCCTGCGATCGCGAATACTAAGGCGATCGCTAAACCGAGGGAGTTACCGCTATCAGCAGCAGCAAGGCCCTGGGCGATCGCGGTTAATGTGGTTTCCCCTCCCGATAATCCGTACAGCAAGGAAAGAGAGTATAGAAATACCGCCGAAGAAGCGGAACCAATTAGCAGGTATTTCAATGCTGCTTCGTTGGAACGCGGGTCGCGCTTGGTGTAACCTGTCAGCAGGTATGATGAGATACTGAGAGTTTCCAGCGAGACGAAAATCATCACCAATTCGTCGGCCCCACAGAGGAACATCCCCCCCAAGGTAGCGGTAAGCAAAATGCTGATGAATTCTGCCAAGGATGTACCCGTTTGCTGGATGTAGCGTACCGACATCAAAATAGTAACAGCGGCAGAAAGGGCAACAATGCCGCGAAATGCAATACTTAGCGCATCGCTGTTGAAACCGCCGAAGAATGAAATCGTGTTAGTGCTCTCCCACTGGTAGCAGAGGGCCGCGATCGCAGCGAGTAAACCAGCAACGGCAACGTAGGGAGTCCACGCTGAGGAACTACGGCCTACGATCAAGTCGCCGCAGAGCACTACCAGGAGGGTGACGATGACTATTCCTTCTGGCAAGATGGTTCCAGCATTTAGCTGGGCAACAAGAGTAGCAAAATCCATATTTTCAGCCAGGTTATACAGTAGTACAGACTGAAAAGCCTGCAATGGCGGTGAATTTGTTAAAAATTCTTAACCAAACTGGATTGTAACCTGATTTGGATTTTAGTCTCTACAACTTACTCTCTACAACTTATCGATCGCCTTTTTTGCCTTATCTGCGATCTCTTTTGCAGTTTGCTTGGCATCTTCTACCACATGGCGGGCGGCGGATTCAGCTTGTTTGGCCTTACCTGTTGCTTGGTCTTTTTTGCTACCTGTGATATTTCCCCAAACTTCTTGGAGTTTACCTTCAATGTTTTTGCCAACGGCCTTTGCTCTATCTTCAGTGCTCATGTTGGACTCCTTATACCGATTAATTATCCTATCAGTAAGTTGAGCTTACCATAACTTAGGCACTCTCATCTTATAATTTTATTAAGAAGTAAATTATCCTCTCATGCAGGAATGACCTATTATTACGATCGCAGAGAAGAAATCGATCGCTACACTGCTGAAAGTCGAGCCATTGTGGAAGAATTAAAGCGCAATAGTCCACCATCTCCGTTACAAGAAAAATTGAGTGCAATTAGAGGTGATGAGAAGTTATAATGAAACTACCGAATGGCAATCATGCAGAAATTTCTCTGCAAAAGCTAGTTGGCTACTGCTTAAATCAAGAGCACTCTAGTGGAAAGCACAAAGCTAGAGTCTTTGCCTCGGTTTTGGGAATCACCGCTAATAATGCAGAGGTTTTGCGAGAGCTTATTCAAAAAGCAGCGATTGAAGGTGAAGTTATCCAACAAGATACTACTGATTTTGGGCAACAGTTTAAGGTTGATTGGATTGTACCCGATACGTCAGGTATTGAGCTGCGGACAATCTGGGAAGTTACTACAACTAATTCTAATCCTCGTTTAATTTCAGCTTTTCTTAAACCATGATAAAACACTTTAAACTTTTGGATTCTGTTGCTATTCTCAAGCCTGTGTCAAATACGAGATTAACGCTAGTGGAACCAGAATACGCATCTATCTCTAGTTTGCCAGTAGGACTTGTGGGAACTATTGTTGAAGTGTATGATACAGGAAATGACTATCAATATTTAGTGGAGTTTGCTGATAATCAAGGGATTGAATATGCTATGGCTATTTTGAAAGAAGATGAAATTTTAGTTCTGCAATATGAACTCGCAGTTGCTTAGAAAGCAGTGGTTCTACACACATATCTCGAATTGCCGCTATTTTTTTAATTTATTCTAAAGTATCTGTTGGGATTTCAATCGAGACTATTTCGGAGATACGTGACCGCAATTGCATTTTTATTTCTGTTTCAGGATTGTTCATATAATTTCCGTTAAGTTTGTACAGCAAATTCCTCTGGATCGATTCCCCAATTTACCCACCGAATAGCCTCCCTAGCTGATTCTACATCAGGCGGTACGCGCAAAACATGAAGGTATCCGGTACTAGGACAAGTCATCTTTAACAAATAAATTGCCTCAATATCGACATTATTATCTATTTTTAACAGCGTGTATTGTTGCCAAGTATCTAACTCTACTGCTGCCAATTCTTGGCAAATTCTATCATAACCTATTCCTTGAATTAGCACTCGTCGAAGTTCGGCGTTATCCTCCGATAATAGCCATTCTGAACGCCACTGTTGAGGGTGAAATTTTCCGTATTTTTCAGGTAATCTCACGCCATGATAGGCGTACACGCTGAAACCATCAGCAAATTGAATTGCGGGCGATCCTTCTGCGTGGAGTCGCTGTTGAGAGTCTAAGGAAAGGATGCGGGGGCGATCGCACACATAGCAAATTTCTTCTAAAGTATAAATCCAGCCACAATTCTCGGCTAGGGATTGATACAATTCCCATTTATACTGACTTTTTCTAGAAGATAGTGTTAAGCCGGAAATACAGTAGTCCATTATTGATGCTTCCTCAGCCAAATCCTCCTGCATAATTACTCCCCAAAAATATGCTTCTATTTCTACTGCTTCTTCCTCCGTTATTTCGCCTATAATTTCATTGCCAATTTGAATACTAAAACACGAATCAAATTCTATTGTAAACAATTTTCCTATTTCCTCCCATAGTTTAATATTTAACTGGCTTCCCAATATTATTTTGATTGCAATCCTAACTTCAAGGCGAATTAAATCATATAGGGAATAAGGTAAACTGCCGAGCGATAAGAGATTTTGATGGGCAGCACAAGGACTATCAAAGAAAATAATTTTTGGCTCTTGTTGACCGATCGCAGCATAGATAGCTTTGACTGCATCAGCGGCTTTCTCGCGGTTAATTGGCTCAGTAGAAAGCGCGATCGCTCTCCATTTTTCCCGATAGACTGGAATCAAAGCCTCTTGCTCAGGTGTAAGCTTGTCAATCATAAATTACTGTTTTTACTCTAAATTGACAATCATATTTTTAGAGAATTGCAAACTCGATTAAGTTACATTCTTCTGTCTAAGCCACACCATAGCTGGTAAACTGTCTTGCATAGGGAGGCTGAAGCCCCAAAACAATATCTTCCCGTGCCACACCCATCAGCACTAAATTTTCAGCAATCAGTTCATCAGTTTGATTGCGCTGAATCCAGACTTTTCCATTTTGGATATCTAAATGAATCAGACAGCTATAAATCCGATGGTGGCCTTCCCAACCTAAGTCCACTAATTGATAATGATCGTGTTCAGTGTCACATAAAACCTGTACTTCAATATCGCCATTGATGGGTTTAGTCTTGCTATATTCCATCAGGAAAGTACGCACAATTTGCCGATATTCAGCTAGTCTATCCATTGCACAATCACCTCATTCGTAGGGTCATATATTAACAGCTTCAATTGATACTCAATCATCGCTGCTTGGGGTAAAGCACGATAGAAAAATGAATTGTATGCAGCGATCGGAATTGCCAAATAAAGCGATCGCGACGGCTCTAGTCTCCTAAGCGCTAAGCGATAATTCAGAAATTGACCGAGGGCTAAGTGGAAATCAAACATCGCTGATTCACTCAGAAAGCTTTTAACCTCCACTGCAATCTGCTGCAAACCACGCTCTGCGGCTAAAAGCTGTTCTGCTCCCAAGTCAATACTAAGCCGATCGTCTTCGCCAAACTTTAGCCTTAGTGGATCGTGGGTAATTACCCAATTATCCTTCTGGAGAGCAGATATCACAGATTCATGGAAGACATCCCTGGCAGACATAAATTTTACTGAAAGACTTAGCTCCCATACAATTTTGACTATAATTTAGCGCAATTTCCCGCAATCAAGGTAAGCTGAGGCAGCTTTTGCCAAAAAACTAGCCCCCCATCACCTCCCACACGATCGCTCGGCATTAAGTTAAAAATTGAGATAGCGTGAAATGAGGTAGCCTCCGCCTTGGCAAAAAGCGATCGCTCCCTTGCCTACCGCTTGACATCCGGCTTAAACGATCGCTCAGTTGCAGTAAGGCTTTTAGTCCGTCGAGAACGAGATATTGGTACGATAGTATAATACTATTGCCTCATACCCTACTTACACGAGGAAAATACATGGTAACTACGCTCGAAATTGACAAAACTCTTCTTCAAGAAGCCCTCGATCTGAGTAACCATCCAACACCTACTACATTAATCGAAGCGGCTTTACGCGAGTACATTCAGCGTCGTAAACAACTAAAAATATTGGAATTATTTGGTACTATTGACTACGATGAAGAGTATAATTACAAGCAACAGCGACAAACGTTATGAATGTTCTTGTTGATAGTTCCGTTTGGTCGCTGGCTTTGCGGCGCAACACAACAAATGATGCGATCGCTAACGAGTTTTAGCGTAAGTTATAATCAAGATCGATGTGTCCCGGTTAATCTCGTATGACTACACAATCTGCTTCGCGTTATGTAGCACGTCACCCTGAAATTTTGCAGGGGGAACCAATTATCGCAGAAACGAGAACTTCCGTTCGTGCGATCGTAGAATTGTGGCGTTTGGGTATTACTCCTGAAGAAATCCCGATGCACTTACCTCATCTGAAATTAGCTCAAGTTTTTGACGCACTAAGCTTTTATTTGGATAACCAGGAAGAAATAAATACTTATATTGAGCGTAATCGAATTCCTGAAGAATTGATTCATCCTGCTGTTAAAGCTGCAATGAAAAAACTGTGAAATTATTTGCAACTATTTATACAGATGAAGATGTTTCTAAGCTTGTAGCTACTTTGCTACGGGCTAGGGGTTTTGATGTGACGACAACGAGCGAACAGGGAATGCTGAGTCAATCGGATAGCCAACAATTAGCTTATGCTACATCTATAGATCGATGTTTGCTCACTCATAATCGTGTGGACTTTGAGCGATTACACTTAGAATATATGACAGAAGGACAGGAACATTCTGGCATTATTCTGATTCCTCAAAAGAGTGCCTATGAAATTGTCCAACGGGTTGCTATTTTGTTAAATACGTTAACGGCTGATGAAATCGCCAATCAGCTTTTATATGTGTAAAGCGATCGCGCTTTGAGGTTGGGGATGGGAGAGGCGCGTAGGCGTATTCAGTCGCAGGCATCGCGACAAAATAGTAAAATAAGTTTAACACTTGAAAAATGAAGATTAGGTTACATTAAAGTGTAATCAACAAGACCGCTTTTGCACCGTAACGCACAGGAATCAGTGCCATGTCTATTTCTAAACCTGAAAAGCCACAGTCTTTAAAACCGATTAATTCCACCGATCTGCAAATGCGAGCGATCGCCTACAGTTTAGATACTTTAATTCCAGGGTTCTACATTTGGCTAGGTGCCATCAAAATTCGGATTGGAGGTAGTTTACCAGAAGACAGTTATCCGGGGACAATTCACAGTCCAATTGGCATTGCTTTAGTGTTCCCTGGCTACCGGATTTATAGCACTTATCAAGGTAGCTATGACCCTTGATAAGCATAAGCTTGATGGTATCCCTCAAATTACTGTGAAAACTTTGCTATCTACAGAATTTGAGTTAATTCTATTGACAGCAGGTTACGCTAAAATTGGTACTGCTCCGGCTCAGGGAAATCGCTTGAAAGTGTGGTGGACTCATTCTACTTTTAGACGCATTGAAGCTATTTACAGTCCTGATGGAACTGTTGCTATTACTGCTTATCATGTTTAGATTTGTAGTTAAAAAAACTAGAAGTTTTTATTGATTGATGAAGGGCGATGATCGATAAACAATCTTAAACTCATTAGGCAACTGTTTCAAAATCTGACAAATCGCGGGCATAATCCAGGCAAGCATCTATCTGTTCTTTAACTAGATTGGGAAACTCAGAAATAATGTGTTCGACAGTATTACTTGATGCTAAATAACCTAAAATGAGACTAACGGGAATTCTAGTTCCTCTGATTCTTGGTTTACCTCGCAATACATCGGGGGTACTGACGATATGTTCTCTCCAGTTTACGGGCATAATTCTTCCTTTTTGACTCTGATAACTTATATCTTAACATTGTAGCTGTAAATATTTGAGTCCGATATTGATAAGGATTTGAAATGGCGATCGCGCTTGGGATTGGGGATGGGAGAGGCAGGGCTGTTTCATTCTCAGGTTCAATTTGCGATCGCGGTGTTTCCAAAGCCTCTCCCAGTAAGCAAAACAGGAGTTTTTAATAATTTCTGCCTTCTTACTAGGAAATATCGCCTAAAACCCTTGATTCGCAATGGCTAAAGCCATTGCAAAATTTGAGAATGAAACAGCCCTGATGGGAGAAGCGCGATCGCGCTTGGGAAGGAAAGAGCGATGCCTGCGGCTGTCTAAGCCTATGCGCTTTGAGATTTGGGGATGGGAGAGGCGCGATCGCTTAACGACTGCTGGAAATGGCCTGTCATTAAATTAATAGTAAAACTATCTCTTTCTAGCATTTTAATTGTTAGATACTCGCCAATGGCTGACATCCTGGTTGCTTGATCTGGTAAAGCTTCACTAAATCTGATCGCTCCTTCCGGGTTGAAAATCAGCACTTCCTCTTGAGTCAGTACAGCGGTAACACTGTCTAAACTTAAGATTTGAACGATGTAGGTAGTGAATGGTAACGCTACAATAATGCGACCATCAAGCAGATTAATAGCCGCTAACTTTTCGTCTACTCCAATCCAAAGTTCACTGCCATTTTGTGATACTTTGATGATTGGTTCAATTAGGTCACTTCTCCAACTGATGCCGTAGTATCCCAAGCTTATACCGAGGTCGATAGCTGCAAATTTGTGAGCATAATCGTGGGCAATTACCCTTCTGGGGCTATCAATTTTCTCAAATTCTGATCTGTCTATAATTTTAATTTTCATGGTGTTTCCTCTTCGTATATCATAGGGATAATAGATGTAATTTGAGGGATGGTGTCTAGGTTGCCACCGGGGTAAAAGTAGCAAACGAGAATAGCTCCTGTTGCTTCTGTACCAATTGCTTCGACTTTCCGAGTGATGTTGAGTCCATGTTTGGTGGGTTTCCTATACTTGATGACTTCTGGAGCATTTAATCCCTCAGCAAAGATTTGTAGTAGGCGATCGCGCCCTCCGGTTGTTTCATCAATTCCTAGTCTATTTAATTCTTTCAAGTTCTGCAACGAACGCTTTGTATTTTCGGGGTCTGAGGTAACTCGACCAAAAAAAAAGTCAAATTTGCTGGCTCTAACTGTGAATCCTGTACCTTGAATCACTTTATCCATTGTGGAAAGGTTGACCACTCCTAAAAATATTGCACTTAATGTATGATGGTATCATAACAGAACATTGGGAAATTAACTCAACTAATTCTAATCCTCGTTTGATTTCAGCTTTTCTTAAACTATGATTAAATGCTTTAAACTTTTGGATTCTGTTGCTATTCTCAAGCCTGTTTCAAATACGCGATTAACGCTAGTGGAACCGGAATATGGATCTATTGAAATTTTAGTTCTGCACTATGAACTCGCTGTTGCTTAGAAATGTATGGGAATAGAAGTTAGATAAAAGCGATCGCATCTTGTAAAAAAGAGCGATCGCGCTTGGGATTGGGGATGGGAGAGGCGCGTAGGCGTAGTCTGTCGCAGGCATCGCGACAAAATAGTAAAATAAGCTTAACACTTGAAAAATGAAGATTAGGTTACATTAAAGTGTAACCAACAAGACTGCTTTTGCACTGTAACGCACAGAAATTAGTGCCATGTCTATTTCTAAACCTGAAAAGCCACAGTCTTTAAAACCTATTAATTCCGCCGATCTGCAAATGCGTGCGATCGCTTACAGTTTAGATACTTTAATTCCAGGGTTATACATTTGGCTAGGTGCGATCAAAATTCGGATTGGAGGTAGTTTACCAGAAGACAGTTATCCGGGGACAATTCACAGTCCAATTGGCATTGCTTTAGTGCTCCCTGGATACCAGATTTATAGCACTTATCAAGGTAGCTATGACCCTTGATAAGCATAAGCTTGATGGTATCCCTCAAATTACTGTGAAAACATCGTTTCCTTTAAGTTTGTACAACAAATTCCTCTGGATCGATTCCCCAATTCACCCACCGAATAGCCTCCCTAGCTGATTCTACATCAGGCGGTACGCGCAAAACGTGAATGTGTCCGGTACTAGGACAAGTCATTTTTAACAAATAAATTGCCTCAACATCGACATTATTATCTATTTTTAACAGCGTGTATTCTTGCCAAATATCTAACTCTACCGCTGCCAATTCTTGGCAAATTCTATTATAACCTATTCCTTGAATTAGCACTCGCCTAACTTCGGCGTTATCCTCTGATAATAGCCATTCTGAACGCCACTGTTGAGGGTGAACTTTTCCGTATTGTTCAGGTAATCTCACGCCGTGATAGGCGTACACGCTGAAACCATCAGCAAATTGAATTGCTGCCGATCCTTCGGCGTGGAGTCGCTCTTGAGAGTCGAAACAGAGTATGCGGGGGCGATCGCATACATAGCAAATTTTATCATAAGGAAAAATCCAGCCACAATTCTTGACTAGGGATTGCACCACTGACCATTTTTCATCTTCGTATTTAAAGTTTAATATCGAAATACAGAAGTCGTAATAACTACATTCACGAGCCCATGAGTCAGGTTCAATAGAATAATAATAGTTACTCCCAAAAAGTGGTGTACCTAATTGCCGGGGTAGTTCGTCTACCAGTTGCCTAGAGAATCCACTTCCTAAAGCGTGATTGAATTTTTTTAAAAAATTTCTCCAGTTTATGCAATTTTGCAATTTGCCTTGTTGCTTGTATAGCTCCGTATTTAACTCGTAGAATTCCACCCTGCGCTGATACTTCAATTCACTCTCTTCATCGTTAAGAATAGCATTTAAAGGTTCATACGGACTGCTACTAAAAATAAATTCTGGAGGTTTCACGTCCAGCAAAGCATAGGCAGCTTTGACTGCATCAGCGGCTTTTTCGCGGTCAATGGGTTCAGTAGAAAGCGCAATCGCTCTCCACTTTTCCCGATAGACTGGAATCAAAGCCTCTTGCTCAGGTGTAAGCTTGTCAATCATTTTTATTACCTTTACTCTAATTGTTCAAACAATCTCTCCAAATCTCCATAGTCATAAGGTGGGCGTTTACGGACGGCCACAATATCTATCAACTTATCTGGTTCCGTAATTGCATAAACTATCCGCCAATTATCTATACGTTGCCGCCATAGTTCCCGATCAAAATTAGGTGTATCTAACAATTTACTGTTAGAGGGACGCGGATTTTCCCCTAACTCTCTAATGGCTTGCCTAACTCGCTGCCGTATATTGCCAGGGAGATTTTTGATTTCTTGAAATGTTTCTGGCGCGATGTAAACAGTGTAATTGCTCACTCTAACTCCTGCTCTACATCATCCCATTTCAACCAGCCGGCAGACGTGCGATCGCCCCCCGCAGCTTTCAAATTAGCAAATGCTTTCTGTGCAATTTGTGCATCTTCCAAATTCTCTAACCATTCAATCAACACATCCCAATCTTCGGCACTCAGAACAGCTAAATGCTTTCCTTTGACAGTGACAAATTGGACAGAATGTAAAACTTCCAGCCCAGTCATGCAAATCGCTCCCATACAATTTTGACTATACTTTAGCGCAACTTTCCCCATAAACTAGAATCAGCGCATCTTCCTAAACCCGATCCTTCAAACCCGCCGTCAGTCACAATTTCCCCCAATCTAAGCTAAGCTGAGGCAGCCTTTGCCAAAAAACTAGCCCCACATCACCGATCGCCCCATTACCTCCCACACGATCGCTCACCATTAAGTTAAAAATTGAGATAGCGTGAAATGAGGTAGCCTCTGCCTTAGCAAAAAAAGCCATTGCTTCGAGCCGACCCCTTGACATCCGGCTTAAACGATCGCTCACTAGAAATTACTAGCCTCGCCGCTATCCTTAAAAGATGTGCTATGTCAACCCTCGTCATCGTCGAATCTCCTACTAAAGCCCGCACCATTCGCAACTTCCTGCCCTCTACCTACCGCGTAGAGGCATCAATGGGTCATGTGCGCGACCTCCCATCCTCCGCCGAAGAAATTCCCGAAGCCGTCAAAGGAGAAAAATGGGCGCAATTGGGCGTAAACGTGGAAGCTGACTTTGAACCGCTTTACGTTATCCCCAAAGATAAAAAGAAAATAGTTAAAGAACTCAAAGACGCACTCAAAGAAGCCGACGAACTTATTCTGGCTACTGACGAAGACCGCGAAGGTGAAAGCATCTCCTGGCACTTGTTGCAAGTCCTCCAGCCCAAAGTCCCGATCAAACGGATGGTCTTTCACGAAATTACCCGCGAAGCCATCCGCAGCGCCTTAACTCACTGTCGCAGCATCGACGATCGCGTAGTGCAGGCCCAGGAAACGCGGCGAATTTTGGATCGGCTGGTGGGTTACACTGTTTCTCCTCTGTTATGGAAAAAAATCGCCAGAGGCCTATCAGCGGGGCGGGTTCAGTCAGTTGCAGTCCGGCTTTTAGTCCGCCGAGAACGCGATCGCCGCGCTTTCCGCCAAGGGAGTTACTGGGATTTAAAAGCAACTTTGACTCCGCCTAATGCCAAGAAAGGGCAAAAGGGCAGTGAATTTGATGCCAAACTCGTTACCGTCCGCAATGTGAAAGTTGCCACAGGCGCTGACTTTGATGAAAGTACGGGGCGTATTGCTGCCGGCCGCAATGTGTTGTTGCTGAATGAGGAAGAGGCTAATGCGTTGCGCGATCGCCTCCTAGATAAACCCTGGAATGTTGCCAACATCGAGGAACGGCCCGTCACCCGCAAACCCTCGCCACCCTTTACCACCTCGACTTTGCAGCAGGAAGCTAACCGTAAACTGCGGTTGAGTGCCAGGGAAACCATGCGAGTTGCCCAAGGCTTGTACGAACGGGGTTTTATTACCTATATGCGGACTGACTCAGTGCATTTGTCCGAACAAGCGATCGAGGCCGCCCGCAGTTGCGTTCAAGCACTCTACGGTAACGAATACCTCAGTCCCCAACCGCGTAAATACACTACCAAAAGCAAGGGCGCACAAGAAGCCCACGAAGCGATTAGACCCGCAGGTAGCACTTTCCGCACACCCCAGGAAACAGGGTTAGAAGGTCAAGATTTCCGAGTTTATGACTTAATTTGGAAACGTACAGTCGCCTCGCAAATGGCTGACTCGCGCCAAACTCACATTACCGTACAGTTGCAGGTAGAAGATGCAGGGTTTCGATCCTCCGGGAAACGCATCGACTTCCCCGGTTTCTTGCGGGCCTACGTGGAAGGTTCCGACGATCCGGATGCAGCTTTGGAAGACCAAGAGGTAATTTTACCGCCTTTGAAAGTAGGCGATCGCCCTAATTGTACAGAATTAGAAGCGATCGGTCACGAAACTCAACCCCCCGCCAGATTTACCGAAGCTTCTTTAGTTAAAACTCTAGAAAGTGAAGGCGTTGGTCGTCCCAGTACCTACGCCAGCATCATCGGCACAATTATCGATCGCGGCTATGCCAAGTTAGTAGCAAATGCTTTAATTCCTACTTTCACCGCCTTTGCAGTCACGGCATTGTTGGAAAAACATTTTCCTGACTTGGTAGATACT
The DNA here is from genome assembly GCF_000180455.1 of Kamptonema sp. PCC 6506. NCBI lineage: Bacteria > Bacillati > Cyanobacteriota > Cyanophyceae > Oscillatoriales > Microcoleaceae > Kamptonema > Kamptonema sp. PCC 6506. The sequence continues at coordinate 14,614 of NZ_CACA01000292.1, read as the reverse complement.
AGCTTTACTTCTAAAATGGAAGCAACACTAGATGAAATTGCCACCGGCGAAGCTCAATGGTTGCCTTACCTGCGAAAATTTTATCTAGGCGAAACTGGTCTACAAACATTAGTTAAAAGTGGCGACACTGAGATTGATGCTAAACTTGCCCGGACTGTAGAATTAGAAAATTTACCCGCCAAAGTCTGTATCGGCAAATTCGGCCCTTACATTGAGGCAGAAAGTCCCGAAGGCATGGTGACAGCTTCTATTCCTGGTGATTTAACACCAGCAGATTTAGATCCCGAACAAATTCAAAATATTCTGCGGCAAAAAACCGAAGGCCCAGAAAAATTAGGAATGCACCCGGAGTTAGGGGAACCTATCTACATTCTTGTCGGAAATTACGGCCCTTACGTGCAGTTAGGTGTAGCAACTGAGGAGAATAAGAAACCTAAACGGACTTCTTTACCAAAAGGGGTGACAAAGGAAAATGTCACGATAGAAATGGCCGTTGGTTTACTATCTTTGCCGCGCAATTTGGGGTTACACCCAGAAACGGGGGCAAAAATTCAGGCAAGTTTAGGGATGTATGGGCCCTATGTAGTTAGCGATCGCGGTAAGGAAGGCAAGGAATATCGCTCTTTGAAAGCTGGCGATGATGTAATCACAATTACTCTAGAACGTGCTTTAGAGTTGTTAGCACAGCCAAAAGCTAGTCGGGGAAAAAGTAGCAAAACTGTCGAACCTTTGCGAGTTTTGGGTAATCATCCCGCCGATGGCGAACCAATCAATGTTTATGATGGACGTTACGGCCCTTATGTGAAACATGGCAAGATCAATGCTTCTTTACCGAAGGATGAACCTGTGGAGAATTTTACCCTAGAAAGAGCGCTCGACCTTTTAGCCGCTAAGGAAAGTTCCGGGACAACCTCTACTAGCAAGTCGAAGAAGTCAACTAAGACAACTACGGCCGCTAAGTCCTCAACTGCGGCTAAGACAACTACTAAGAAAGCGACAACTACAACGGCGACGAAGAAGAAAGCTAAGTAAGTTATTAACCTGGTTTCTTTCAAGGAACCAGGTTATTTTACAGTACAAATAAAGAGCGATCGCTCTTACCCAACTACTTGAATTATTTTACTAGACAGGCTAGAATTTAGAGATATATCTGTCTACAAGAACTAAAGAGGCAAAAACCAATGACAAGACAAGCAACGACAAACACCAGTGAAAGCCGTCCCATAAGTGAGATAGTTGCTGAAATTGCCAAAAGAGAGCTAGCTCAACTTAATCCAGATTACCGAGTAGCTTTCCATGAGGTCGGTGCAGCCGCAGAAACAGAGAAATCTCTTAGATTCGAGGAGCTTTCTGCGGAAGAGCAAGATGCTATTCGCAATGCTCTAGTTAGGGCGGGTGGTGTCAGTGCATAATGTATGAATAATTATCTCAACCAACTAAGATAGAACAATCTCTTCCTTGCTCCAACATCAGACTAACTAGAAGTAATATAAAGGATGCCCTATAGAATTGAAGCTTTCCCCGTATCAGAAAAACTGGAATACCTAGAACAAAATGATAACGAGATTTATCAACTGATCTGGGCTGAACTGAACAGAATATCACTATACGTAGAAAATTTTAGAACTGGCAGCCCAGAAATACTTAGAGTTTTCGCTGTAGGAAAGTATAGAGTTATTTATGCTGTAGATCATAAATACACGCTGCTTATAGTTTTGGAACTTTTAGAGATGCCACCTCCATCACCTCTGGGCTAATATTGTTTGAGTTGTGCTACAGCAGTTTCTAATTCTTCTGATTCATAACGCCCTGACTCTACCTCTAATGCAGCCCCATCGATTGCATCTGGATAAGCTTCTTCTAAGGCAAGGCGTAACTCTTGAGGTATCAAGTAATAACCACCTGCTTTACGTCGCTTATTCTTGCTCTGAATTTGGCGTGATGAATTGCGAATTGAAATATCTCAAGAGCGAGTTGTACGATTTTCTACCTGCTGTATTATTAGCAGTATATCACAATTGGTATTAATTCAAAAGCAGAAAGCGAAAGAGAATAATTTATCTTTCCCTTCCGCTTTTTGATTAAATTAAATAACCATTACAGACTGTCTGTTTTATTGAGGCTGACCTGGCTTATTCCCCTGACGAGAAGAGCGCATTTCCTGAAGTTTTTGCTTTTGCTCAGCAGTCAGAATCGCATCCATCTGACTCTTTGTATTTTCCCGAATCGCTTTGAGTTGCGCTTTTTGAGCTTCACTCAAATTCAGGTTAGGCTTTTGTCGTTGTTGCCGAGCTGTACGCAGTTGTTCTTTTTGCTCTGGAGTGAAAATAGCATCCATTTGTTGGCGGCTAGATTCTCGAATTTGCTTCATTTGTGCCTTTTGAGCATCAGTCAAATTCAGTTGATTAGATTTCGCTCTCGCTCCACCTGCTCTACCTGGTTGAGCATCAGTAGCAACGGCATTATTGGTAAATGCAGGAATTACAGGAGCAGCAGCAATAATTAAGGCAATTACTCCGGGCAGAAATAACAAATGTTTCTTCATTTTGATCGCTGTGATAAAATTTAAGTGGTTGGTGTAAACCAGCCTGTTTGCTTGTTGTATTCTTTTAGACAGGGTGAGGTTGGGGAAAGGTTCACTGTTCGGAAAAATTTGTTTTTTCTGTGACTTGAAAGATAGATCACCATTGACCTTGAGTGCGAAACCCGATTAATAATGGCAGGCTTTATTAAGTAGGACTTAAGCTTGGCTTCAGAAACCGGGTTTTTGAGATCGTATGTGGGTAAGGGCGAAGTATTTTCGTAAAAAAACCCGGTTTATGAGGTTGGGTGCGTAAGCCCTGTTAAGCCTACTGAGTGTATGCTGGCTTTTCAGGAAGATTCCCAGGAATGCACGCAATTAAATTAATGCAATCAATCTAAAGGCAGATATTTATAGTATTTTATAAATCTAATTAGAGTACCCTAAACTACAACCAACGATAGTTTATTCCTCATTTTGTTTAAGCTAGTCTTGAAATATAAAGCAAAGATTTTTTTTGAATAAATACTCAGGAGTAACCTCATGTCTATTAGCAAACAAACACCTACAGACGAACGCATTGAAGAAAATATGGAAGCTCCTCACTACGATCGGGGAATTACTCCGGCGGAGACAGCAGCGCGTCAAGAGCGTGAGGGAGAGGGTTTTATGCACATTCGCACAGAAACAGATTTACAAGATTCCAATATTGACGAGCCAGCCGATCCTGATGCTATTCGGACTACGGATGGTTACACCGTAGATAAAGAGGGTTTAGTCAACAATTATGCGATCGAACCCGAAATGTACATTAATGAACCCGGCGACTTGCGGGCAAAAGAGGAAGCAGAAGCTCGCGAGCGTGCCGAAGCAATCAAAGCACTCAAAAAAGACAACGACGAAACTGGAAAGCTGACAATGGAAGAGGACGCGCGCGGTAAAGGGCCGGGAGTTATCTAGGGTGAATAGTTAACAGTTAACAGTTAACTGTTAACTGTTAACTGTGGCGAATTTTACATCAAACCTGCGATTTCGTAGAGCCTTTTAACGAGAGTCAAAATTTTAGAGCCGTACTGCACATCAGCCGCCCAGCGTCCGCTAAGCTGATCTACTAAAGGAGCAATTCCCCGTGTGACAAAGCGAAATCGGGGATCGACAAGCTCCTGCACTAATGGCTCTGTGCTGGCGTAAGCTTTTAAATGTTGAATGTGAGCTCTTACGCCAATTCTGGCACTAGGAAAAGATGCAGTTTCCGTAGAACCTCCTACAGAGCCCAAAGCGGCAAAATTATTTTGAGTCGGGCGGATTTCTCCGCCAAATCGCAGGAAATTAGTTTCTAGGCACATTTGAGAAAAGGCAAGATCGTAGTTAACGCCCTCAATAGTCCCTTCCTCTCGATAAAGCTTAGCTATATCGGGAAAATTATTTAAAACATTCTCGTTATTCGTCTTTAAAAACATCATTAACTGCACTTCAGTTGCACTTCCTGGTGTCATAATTTTGTCGATGTTACCCGGATCGATCTTAAAGTTAGACCGCAAAACTACAGCGCGGTTGGGATTGTCCCAAGTCACGGAAATATTAAAGTCTCGCAGTTCAATTGCTTTGACATAAACGATGTTTTTGTAGTTGACGCGGTTAACTCTGGAAAGCTTAGATAAGTCAATTTTCAATCTATCTACTAAATCAATGGGGATGTAGGAATTGCCATTAATTAAAACTCCCTGCTCTCCATAAATTTGACCGTTGATGTTGATTTTGATCGGAAAATATGTATTGGGGGGGGGAGTGGGGATGGAACCGCCTGTAATCCACATTGACAAACCATCAGCGATTCCCAAGGCGATGTCGCGGCGGCGAGTTTGAATTAAGGCGCGATCGTCGGGGTTAGTGAGATAGCCAATTTCAAGTAGTACCGAAGGAATGAGAATCCATCGGCAAAATATCAATCGCCCCAAACCAGTAGCGCTGTCTGGTTTCGCTCCACGATTGGGCAATTGGGGAACCCGCCGCAGCAAGGCCATGATTAGCATTTCAGCATCAGCTTTGCGTTCGTTATTGGCTGCAATGTAAAAAATTGTTGCGCCGCGAACAGAAGGGTTAGAAGCCCCGCTAGCTTGGATTTCTAAGGCTAAATCGCCTTTGCGAGAGCGGGCGTTAATCCAGTCAATAGTTTGTTCTTGAGAGAGTTCGTCGGGTGCTGCTATAATTTCGACAGCTCGCGATCGCAATTCAGCTACCACCAAGTCGCGAATCAGGATCATTTCCTTGGCTTCTGTTGTACCACCTGCGATCGTTCCGGGATCTCTTGCTCCATTTTCAAAGCCACCGTGAGCTGCTGATAAAAAAATTCTAGCCATATCTTTTGGATTTTAGATTTTAGATTCAACTAAGTCAATTTAAAATGTTATAGGAATATTTGATAATTTGTGAACTATATTTTTTTGAGCGAACCGCAGAGGCGGCACAGGGGAAGAGTCACAGCAGAGATGATGTTTTTTATAACTGATTTGGGGTAGCTCCCAGTATTTTATTGACCATTCGTTCATTGAATCTCTTGATTAAGTTTCCTCTGATACGCCCGTCGAAAGTGGACTAATTAGTGATGGGTCAAATGGTAGGTAATTACTGTAGGTTGATTGACCTATAAAGTATTGCCAATATTGGTTTTCGCGAAGTTGTTTTACTGTTTCAAGCGTTCCGATGCTCAGGAAGAAGGGAATAGGTAAGTCTTAACCGCCAAGGCGACATCAGACGCGATGCCTCCGACTGGCTACGCCTACGATTGCTTCCACCCTCTTTGATTGCCTCCTGCCTTCTGCCATATTGTAAAGTTTTGAGACAAGCACTCACGTTATCTCTAAAAAATCTGTATCATAAATTACAGAATTAATTTTTCTGCGCCTTCGCTTTGTGTTGAAGCCTACAACCTCACCTTGGCGCAGCCCGTTCGCCCCATAAGGATTAATTATGAAACTTCAATCAGATATTCGCGCTTGGCAACCGCCAGCAAGTATTGTAAACGCAGGCGTGTGGGATAAATTTCGCGATCGCTCTACCTCAGCTTCACCCAAGTTTGCTCCCTCCACCTGGGTCAAATTATTTAACCCTCCGACAGCCTTCAGCTTTGATGAAGCTTGGCTTTTGTGCCAATATTCTGAAGATAAATGGCTAGCTTGGATTCCTGACTATGGCGAAATTTTGCTCGGCATTGATGAATTTTGTAGCCAGATTTAGATTCAGTCTCAAAGTAAAAAACGAAATTATTTGGAGGATGGGTTGAGCGCTTTGGGAAACCCATCCTACTCTTGCGATTTGTTAACAGTTAACAGTTAACAGTTAACCGTTAACAATTAACAATTAAAATAAAAGAGGCATGAATAAATCCCTCAGCCAATGCCTCGGACTCCTACCTTAACATTCGATCGCGGTACTCTACTCCTGCATCCACCACCCAGAGGCAAAGCCTGGGTGGACTTTGCGACGTGGGACGATCGCGTGGAAAAATTTCGGATTCCGGCTATTCACTATCGGCCTCTGCTAGAAGCGTTGCAAGCGGAACGCCTTAACTACACTGACGACGCAAAGGGATATCAACAACTCGAACTCGTCCCCAGCGTTGAAATGCCGCCCTATCAGCATCAAGAAGAAGCCTTAGCAGCTTGGCAACAAGCGGGTAGTAAAGGCGTTGTGGTACTTCCTACGGCATCGGGCAAAACTTACCTCGCACAATTAGCGATGCAAGCAACTGGTCGCAGTAGCCTAATTGTAGTGCCAACTCTGGATTTAATGCACCAGTGGTATGCGAATTTAAAGGCAGCTTTTCCCGATATTGAAATCGGATTGCTAGGTGGTGGTTCGCGGGATAAAACGCCAATTCTAGTGGCTACTTACGACAGTGCAACCATTCACGCTGAAACTTTGGGTAATAAATATGGTTTGCTAGTTTTTGACGAGTGCCATCACTTACCGACTGATTTTTATCGAGTGATCGCTGAGTATGCGATCGCACCCTTCCGCCTTGGGTTAACAGCAACACCCGATCGTTCCGATGGCCGTCACAGCGACCTCAACGCCCTGATCGGCCCTACAGTTTTCAGTCGCACGCCCGAACAACTGGCAGGGGGCGCTTTAGCTGAACATAAGATAGTTCAGATCATGGTCAAATTGTCAAAGGAAGAGGGCGATCGCTACCAAGAACTGATTAAAATTCGTAACGAATTCTTAAAACAATCCAATATTAAGCTATCCAGCCTTGAAGGTTGGAAAAACTTTGTGATGATGAGTGCGCGATCGCCTCTCGGTCGTCGTGCCATGTTAGCACACCGCGAAGCCAAAGAAATCTCGCTTTGTACAGATGGAAAAATCAGAGTTTTGGCAGGCTTACTTGCCCAACATTACCCCCATCGCACTCTAATTTTTACCGCAGATAACGCCACTGTTTACCGCGTTTCCCAAGAATTTTTAATCCCAAGTATTACCCATCAAACGCCAGTTAAAGAGCGCCATCAAATCCTTACCCAATTTCGCAGCGGCGAATATAACACTTTAATTGCTTCCCACGTTCTAAATGAAGGTGTTGACGTTCCCGATGCCAGAATAGCTATTATTTTATCCGGGACGGGAAGCGAACGGGAATACATACAACGTTTAGGACGAGTGCTTCGTAAAGGCAATGATGAAAACAAGTTAGCAATTCTCTATGAAGTAGTTACAGAAAACACCAGTGAAGAACGCACTTCTCAGCGGCGGCGGGGGGAAAGCAAACCGGAAAAACCTAAAAAATCTAAAGAGAAAGAACAAGAACAACCAGAATATGAGCAATTGGAATTTATTAAGCCAACACTAATCTATGGTGTAAATCAGCCCACTACTAGGCTAGCTGCTGAAACTCCGGCGAAATGGGGAGAAAATCATGATGAAAGTCAAGATTGAGTATTACTAATTAGTGTAATCTCATGTTATAATCTTATAATTATAATACTTACTCAGAGAACCACAGAAACCGGGTTTCTTCGCTTATTGATCGCCAGAAATCGGTTTTATTCAAGAAACCCGATTTCTCTGTACCTCACTTACCTGGAAAGTGCTGTAACATGGAGAGTGCGTAAGTCCTAAATCGTTCGACTTAGATAGCAAAAAAAATGAGCAATATCTTACAACTAAGTAACTTTAAAATTTTCCAGAAAAATACTGGAGTCTGGGAAGGAAACTGGACAATTCTCGATGGAGACTGCAAGGAAATCCAGAGATTTATAGCGGTTGTTACCCAGAGAATAATTGACAATCAGTGGAGACAAACCAATGTTCAGACATATAGCAATGGCAAAATTGAAACTCAAAACTTTATAGGTTATGTTGTTGGTGAAGGAAAAGTGAAAATTGAAAGTCCCAACCCGCCTTTTTCCAACTATAATACATTAGCCACAGAATTTGGAGACGATCTGATAATTTTTCAAGTGTGGGACAACGCCAATGGTAGTTTGAGGGCTATTGAAACTATTAATCTGGTCAGTGCTTATGAACGAATCCGCACTACTCAAAGCTTGACACCAGAAGGAAAACTCAGAGGAGTGATGGTAATTACTGAACGGAAAATTGAGTAAAAAATTTCCCTGCTTATGTTACCGAGTGATTTATTAAGTCATCGCCAAAATGGTGAGTCAATCATCCCGCTACGCCTCAATATCGATTCCAGAAACCTAGATACAGCTAGCGAAATGATTGCCTGTTTTCAAGCAGCAATTGGCACAACTCAAGGCGAACTAGATCGAGGTTTACAAGAATTAGAAGGCGATAGTCCAGACTATCGCCTTAAGCGAGGATTTGCTCATCTTCTCAGAAGTGGTTTTTGTACATTTGAGGTAGTTAGTCCCCTAGAACCATCTGAGTTAAGGCAGCGAATTTTTGCCTTAGCTTCTCAGTCAATACCTAGCAGTAATTCTACGCTGTTAACTCTTGAAAAAGTAGCAATTGAACTGAGTCAAGAGTTAAATAGAGAGGTTTTGCCTACAGAATTGAGTTTTGGTTTATACGCAGATTTAGCCGAGAATAAAATCCTTACTCAATTTGATGCACCAACGCCAGAAGATTTATTACATAGATATAATGTTTCTCAAGTCCAAGGTATATTTTATCGTGCCAGTCACGTTCAATTAAACGCCCATCGCAACGATCCAGGGGAGTATAAACTATTATTTCGCTATCTTAAACTCTTTCAATTAATGACTTATATTGAAGGTGATGCCGATCGAGGTTTTACTCTGACAATTGATGGGCCTGTAAGCTTATTTAAGCCAAGCACTCGTTACGGTCTTGCTTTAGCTAAAATGATACCAGCGTTGCTGCACGTTACCAAATGGAGTTTGCACGCGACTTTACAAAATCGTGACCCTTATAGTGGTGTTTGGAAAACAGGTAAATTTACTTTTAACTCGGATTGCGGCTTGGTTAGTCACTATCCCCCCGGTAAACCTTATGATAGTATGTTAGAAGCGTCATTTGCTGGTAAGTGGGATGCGCTAAAAACAGAATGGCGACTGGAGAGAGAAGTTGATTTAATCCCAATTCCTGGTAGCGTGATGATTCCAGATTTTCGGTTAGTTCATCCCGATGGCAGGTCATTTTTATTGGAAATTGTCGGTTATTGGCGACCAGAATATTTGCAAAAGAAATTTTCTCAAGTTCGACGTTCTGAATGCGATAATTTGATTTTGGCGATTTCAGAAAGATTGAATTTAGAAAAAGCGGGGGTGCAGGTGAAAGATGTGCCGGCTAAGATTATCTGGTTTAAAGATAAATTATTGCCCAAGGCAGTGCTGGAAGTGCTAGATTAAGTAGTCGGATATAAATATAATTTACCATGTCATTGCGAGCGAGTAGTCGGATATAAATAAATTTACTCATGTCATTGCGAGCGAAGCGGAGCTTTTCTCTTGGCCTTGCGATTGCTTCGCTTCGCTCGCAATGATAGATCAAAGAAACCGGGTTTTTTACGAAAATACTTCGTTTTTACCCACAGATTCTCTCAAAAACCCGGTTTCTGGGGCCATAAACGAGCAATAGAGTGCTTAATAACACTCAATTATAAGAGGGTTGAATAATTATTTGGTGAGTACATTTCAATATTATTAGATGAGTGACTGGGTGGCATTGACGATCGCTTGCAGTTGGCGATCGCTACTCTTGAAATCACAACGATGGACTTCCTTAAAGAATCTTAGGTTGAACGATCGCTAAAGCCGATCGCAACGCCTCAAAGCGGTTCTCCATCAGGTGAATTTGTGGCGACACACCCCCATCTTCCACCTGAGACAATTTGTTGCTTGTAGAAAAACGTTGCAACTGAAGTTTTTCAATGCGGCGCTGAACCTGTCCGGGTGTCACCACAATCCACACATGACGTTGACGCTTCACTGCATTTTCCACCATCGTTTCCACCGCCAAGGCCGCTGTCACCCCAATTGACGGCACTTCGCTCAAATCTAACACCAGAGCCTGATAGTCTTTAACCATTGACATCCGCTCAGAGATGATCTTCGCAGCTCCAAAACTCAAAGGCCCCCCCAATTGAAATAGCAAAATATCTTCCCCGGACTGGATTAATATCTCTTGTTCCCCCAGACTCAAATTATGATTAGACTGAGCCGGATTAGTAATAGCTTGAACGCGATCGCTCTGCAAATCCGTCAAGCGTTTAATCGTTAGTAGGTTAGCAATAAACGCCCCTACCACCACAGCCGTAATCAAATCCACAAAAACCGTCAGCAACAGCACCAAATACATCAATCCTGTGCCTTTGAAGGATAGATGATGGGCGCGTTTAATAAATCCCCAGTCAATAATATCAATCCCAACTTTCAGCAAAAGACCCGCCAGCACAGCGTGAGGAATTACCGTCGTTAAAGGCCCCGCCCAGAGCACGATCAGCAACAGCACCACCGCATGAATCATCCCCGATAAAGGAGTTTTGCCCCCAGCCTGCACATTTACCACCGTTCGCATAGTGGCTCCCGCCCCTGGTAAGCCCCCAAATAAGCCAGAAATACAATTGCCAATCCCCTGACCGATTAACTCCTTATCAGAATCATGCTGCGTATGTGAAATACTATCTGCCACTAAAGAGGTTAACAAAGAGTCGATCGCACCTAAAATTCCCAACATCAGCCCATAGCGAAAAATCTCCTTCATCTCGCTAAGGTTAAATGCAGGGATTCGCAACGTCGGTAATCCCGTAGGAATTGCCCCAATGCGCGGGATATCTGCATCGCGAAATAACACCACTGAGATGATAGTAACGACCACCAACGCCAACAGAGGCGAGGGTACGATGCGATTAATCTTGGGCGGTACTGCAAACACTAATACCAGCGTCAGCAGCCCCAGCCCCGTTGCCACAGGGTTTGGCTGACTGAGATAGGTCGGTAACTGTTGTATTGTTCCCCAGACTCCGCCTGTTCCTTGATAGCCCAGTAGCGGCGGAATTTCGATCGAGATAATGATGACCCCAATCCCCGACATGAAGCCAGAAATCACGGTATAGGGCATCAGGGTAATGTACTGTCCCAGACGCAACACTCCGAACAGAATTTGGAAGAGTCCCCCCAAGATGACGACAGTAAACGCCAGCGCCAACCCCGTATCCGGGTGACGTGCGACCAAAGCAGCGATGACAGTAGTGATCACCACCGTCATCGGGCCAGTGGGCCCCGAAACTTGAGCGGGAGTGCCACCAAATAAAGCAGCGAAAAAGCCGACAAAAATTGCGCCATAGAGACCTGCGATCGCTCCCGCCCCAGAGGAAACTCCAAAGGCTAACGCCAAGGGTAACGCCACAATTGCCGCAGTCAAGCCACCAAATACATCGCCCCGCAGGTTCCGCAAATGAATGCTGTTTACAAGTTTGATCGACACGGTGTTATTTAATATCCAGGGTTTGAGCAGATGATACTGCTGTTGTTACTGGAATAGCAATACAGGAATATTAATGGTGCGAAGCATTGGCACGGTTGTGCTGCCAATAACTAGATGCCGAGCGGCTATGCTCATAACCACTTATATAGCTAGGGACTACGATGCTCAGGGCTAGGGACTAGGGACTACGATGCTTCGATGCTCAGGAAGAAGGGAATAGAATCAGCGCGTTCCAGCAATCGATCGCCTCTGGAATTAAGACCAGCGCCACAACTGCAATCGCTACAAGATATTTTTGAGTGTATAAAACCGCTCTTTCTGGCACGATTGAGCGACGATTCTCGGACAAACCTAGTTTTTTGCTTAATCCTATCCCAGTCACAACTTACACATTCCGACCCAAAAAAGAGGGTCAATTGTTGCAGATTTTACCGTAATGTAATTCCCCCAAAAGTAAGGAAAAAAATAAAAAAATTTCTTACTTTTTCCGCGTTTTTTTATACCTAAAGATATATAACCAAAGATTTAACTTACCGTTAAGCTAAAGTTAACCAAGTTCACTCACCATCGTTATAGCTGAGGGCAAAAAATCTGCTTGCACGTTGAGTTAGCTTAGATTTAGCTCAAAGCAAGCTCAGTCAAACATTCAATTACTCTGCCCTGGGTGTGAACCAAAGTTTAAGTAAAAGTTAAAAATTAGGTTCATGAAATTTACCCTTTCTCTCTCTCCCTGGACAGTTAGCCGCTTCCTGATCCAGGTAATCTTAGGTCTTGCCTTACTCTCCATTGCTGGGCAGTTGATGCTTTATTTCCTACCCGAACACCCGTTTATAACTTACTTCGCAAACGCCTTCAATTTAGATAGCGAACGTAACATTCCTACGCTTTACTCGGCTACAACATTGCTGTTTTGTGCAATCTTACTAGGCGCGATCGCCTATGCTAAAAATTTAGAAAAAGCTCGGTATACGCGCCACTGGATGATTTTATCGGCTATATTTTTTTATCTCTCTGTGGACGAGGCAAAACAATTACACGAGAAATTAATTGACCCGATGCAATCTTTACTTAACGCCAGCGGCTTTCTTTTATTTACATGGGTTGTTCCCGCCGCCATTTTTTTAGCGATATTCGGGCTATATTATCTGAAATTTGTCGCTCACCTTCCTATCAAGTTCAAAAAGTTATTTTTGATGGCAGGATTTGTATACGTTGGAGGAGCCTTGGGTATGGAATTACTTGGGGGATACGAGGCTTCTGTGAATGGGATAGAGAGCGTAATCTACAAAATCTTAGCGACTATTGAGGAGGTTTTAGAGATGCTAGGCATCGTTATCTTTATCCACGCTTTGCACTCTTACATTATCGTATTATTAAATGAGTTGATTCTCGAAGTTACCCTAGAGGATGCTACTCAGATTTTCGCCAGAAAAATGAGAACTGCAACACTTACTCCTGAGAGTTACTCACAAGATGTAACTTAGTCGCAGTATACTCAAAACCGTTATTTCCACCCTCAAAAAATAAAGACAATTTGAATCTCCCAGCTTGTATCCTGACGAATAATTTCAATTTGACTAATAAATTCTCGAAAGTAGAATCGGCGCTCTGATTCTGACAAATCTAGCCAGAATTGCGGTAGAGAAACAGCTTGAGCAATTGAGCGCAAATTCACAGGCGGAAGCTGTGCGAGTTTGCTTTGCAGTTCGGAAATTTCTGTACGCAGTTTATAACTTCGCAATTCTGCGGTTTCTACATCTAAAATCCCCTCTTCAGTCAAAATAGGTAATCGATCGATAATTTCTTGCTTAGCTGCGATCTCGCTCACAATTCCTCCTTTAATTCCCTCCATATCTGGCATTGTTAATTCTGCCACAGCCAGGGGCAGATCTCGACAAATTACCTCAATAGTTTGTGATAATATCTTCTCATAAGATAAGGCTTTGCACTTAGGTTTTTGGGGACAGCTAATCGGCCGCAAATAAAGATATTCTTGGTCTTTGCGATGGGATGTAACTTTAGCAACTGTCATGGCTGAATCGCACTCTTTACAAACTACTAAACCCGCCAAAGAACGGGGGGCGCTAGCAGTGCGGGGAGGGAGCCTCTGATTGCGGCGCAGAAGGCGGTCTATTTGGGCCGCTTCTTCTCTGGAAATAATCGGAATATGAGTATTAGAAATTACCTGGTCGTTTTGATATTCTAAATCCCCTCGATAGACGGGATTTGTCAACCAGCGGCGACCCGTGCTGACAGAGATTTTCTTGCCGTACTTCTTGGCTAAATAACGAACAGAACCCCGCAAGGAACCATAGAGCAAAAAGTGTTCAAAAAAGTCTTTAACGGCTGGTGCAGCGCTGCGATCGACAGTATAGCGGTCTTTTCCCCGCCGATATCCATAGGGCGCTTTTCCGGGAGGTGGAAGAGCTTTGATCCGGTTTCTAGCGTGTCCTTTGCGAATGCTGCGGCTGTGTTGACTCTGTTGAATTTCGTTAAGTAATTTGAGTAAATCGGTAATAGTTGAAACTTGACTATTAGCTGTTTTTCCCTCTATAATTAACTCAATACCGAGAGCTTCAATTTGGGAGAGGCGATCGCAGACTTGCTGCACAGTATCGCCCAGTTCTTCCACGCGCTGAATTAATAGATATTCTGGGGGTTCCGATTGGCAGTCTTTTAAGAGTTGTTGCAGTTGTTCGCGTCCCCCTAAATCTTGATAGATGCGATCGACTTCCCTTTCCCAAATTGATGCTGGCGGTGCTATTTCAAGTAGAGGATCGCTATAAGAATAAGCAATTATTTTCATTATTCGCTGAGTTCAATTATGTTACCATCTGGGTCTTGAGTAAACAAAGCATTGCGACCTGATGCACTCATTTGTATGGGGCAATTGTGGGCAATCAATTGTTCTTTAGCTTGGTTTAAATTCGCAACTGAAAATGCTAGATGTCGGTTGCGCCCCCATTTTTCAGAATCTCCGCGATCGTCTATAATTGTTGACGCGGCTAGTAAATGGATTTGGAAGTTACCAATTTGATACCATGCACCTGGAAATTTTAAATCTCTGTCAACTTTGGAGAGGTTTAAGACAGTTCCATAAAAAAATTCTGATTTTTCGAGGTGACTAACAACTATAGCAGCGTGGAGAAATTGAGTGATTTGCATAATCATTAAATTGGT
>NZ_CACA01000293.1:0-7391 GCF_000180455.1 Kamptonema sp. PCC 6506 | reverse complement strand
AACCACTAGGCGGAGTGGTTTTTAATTGTTCGATTTCCTCAATATAAACCTCACCTAAATCTTTTCCTGCTAATTCCTTAAACGTAATGCCTTTATAGCGTACCAACCCTCTAATTACCATTTGTTCTCCAATTTGCGGTACAGCTTGCTTAGTTAAAACCCAAATTCTGCCTGTATTATCCTGAAGTTGATATGCACCTGTCCCCAAAAAAGGGGCGCGGCTTTCAACTTTGCCTTTGAGGTAAACTTTGGCTTCTAGTTCCGGTTTTTGTTGAATGTCAGCAATGCTGTTGGCATTGAAATCCAGAGTTAGGCGAGAGTTAGCCAAATTCCCGCAACTGAACAGCCCACCGAAAAGTATTAGCGATAGGGGGGCAATGCGGAATGCCTGAACCCACACTGGTTTGATTGCGGTAATCATTGCTTAAAAGTCAGTAGCAGGACATTTTATAGAAGAGACAAAGGTCTAAAATCTAAAATCGTCAGCCCCTAGCCCATAATTTACGATCATGGATGCCAAAACTACCCACATCTTAGACGGTAAAGCTCTAGCACAAAAGATTCAATCAGAGCTAATCTCGCGCGTCCATTCCCTACAAAGCCAAAAAGGTCGCCCTCCAGGGCTTGCAGTGTTGATGGTTGGCGAAAACCCAGCGAGTGCAACTTATGTCCGCAACAAAGAACTAGCCTGTGCCAAAGTTGGCATTGCTTCCTTCGGGCAGCACTTTCCGGCTGATACAACTCAGACTGAACTCGAACAAGCGATTCAAACTCTCAATCAAGATGAGAGAGTGGACGGGATTTTAGTACAGTTGCCTTTACCTGGTCACTTAGACGCGATTTCCCTACTTTATCAAATTGCTCCTGATAAAGATGCTGATGGGCTTCACGCGATGAATCTGGGCCGTTTGGTAAGGGGGGAGGCGGGTTTGCGAAGTTGTACGCCAGCGGGGGTGATGCGGCTGTTACAGGAATATGACATTGATTTGAAGGGAAAACGGGCTGTAGTTTTGGGCCGCAGTATTCTTGTGGGTAAACCGATGGCTTTAATGCTGTTGGAAGCTGATTGTACTGTGACTGTGGCCCATTCGCGATCGCAAAACTTAGAATCTATCACCCGCGAAGCGGATATCTTAATTGCTGCTGTCGGTCGCCCGGAAATCGTTACCGCTAATATGGTTAAACCTGGTGCTGTAGTAGTAGATGTAGGGATGAACCGCGTTGTTAAAGAGGATGGTTCTAGCCGTTTAACGGGAGATGTTGACTTCAATTCTGTGCAAGCAGTGGCGGAATTTATTACTCCTGTACCCGGAGGTGTTGGCCCGATGACTGTGGCAATGTTGTTGCAGAATACAGTTTGGAGTTGGGAAAATAATCACGGTTAACGGTTAACGGTTAGCGGTTAACTGTTAACGAGTTAACGGTTAACGGTTAACAGTTAAGTAAATCCACCTAATTAAACAGCGATCGCCCTCCCTAAAAAAAGAGCGATCGCCTAAAAAACTAAAAACTAAAAATCAAACATTCTCCCATTTAGCCCGTATTCCGCATTCCAGCAGCAATACCATTAATAGTTAACAAAGCTCCTCGCAACAATTCACCCTTGCTATAACGCGAGTGAATCACCCCAGGAACCCCTGCCACACCATGCTGCCGTAACCGCTTCAATAAAGCCACTTGCAACAAACCTAAAGGCACAATCGTAGCATTCCGTAACAAGACAGAACGCTGCAAATCTGGGTCTCCATCTAGCAAACGCTCATGACCAGTAATAGTCAAAACTAGATCGCGAATCAAGTGATATTCAGTCGAAATTTGCTCAAATAGAGCCTCAAATCGTTGCCTATCTGCGGGTGCTGATAACTCCCGAACATAGTGGTGAGCAATTTGCAAATCTACCTTAGATAAAGTCATTTCCACCTTAGAAATCACCATCTTAAAAAACGGCCATTTCAGATAGAAATATTGCAAAAGCTTCAAATGTTCTTCCGGTTTTTCCAGCAAAAACTCCTGCAAAGCAGTACCTACTCCGTACCAAGAAGGCAACAAAAAGCGGCTTTGAGTCCAGCTAAACACCCAAGGAATTGCCCGCAGAGTGCTAATATCTTTCTTGCCTCCGCTACGGCGTGCGGGCCTTGAACTAATTTGCAACTGGCTAATTTCTTGAATTGGAGTGACTTGATGGAAGAAATCAACCAAATCTGGCTCTTCATAGATTAAATGACGGTAGTGCGATCGCGACCTAACCGACAACTCCTCCATAATCTCATTCCAAGGGTCAATCCCATCAAAACCAGTGTGCAGCAAACTAGCTTGCACTACAGCCGCCGTCACAGTTTCCAGATTATAAAGCGCTAAGTCAGGCAACGAGTATTTAGAAGCCAAAACCTCACCCTGTTCAGTAATCTTAATTCTGCCACTAATACTCTTCCCAGGTTGAGCTAAAATCGCCTTATAAGCAGGGCCACCGCCACGTCCCACTGAACCGCCGCGCCCGTGAAAAATGCGTAAATTCACATTGTACTGCTCAGCAATTCGCTGCAAAGCCTTCTGAGCTTTATGAATTTCCCAATTACTACTAAGAAATCCAGAATCCTTATTACTATCCGAATAGCCCAGCATCACCTCTTGCAGACAAGAGCAAGGCAAAGAATCATCCTTTTTGATAGCATAACCACCAGCAAGCATCGCCCGGTAGAGTGGCAACTCGAAGAGTTTTTGCATCACTTGCGGCGCTTTTGTCAAGTCTTCCACTGTTTCAAACAGAGGAACCACATTAATGCTGCCAATACCCGTAGCTGGATCGAAAAGTCCCGCCTCTTTAGCTAAGAGCAAAACCTCTAGCAAGTCGCTAACATCATGGCTCATGCTAATCACATAAGTTTGGCAAATTTCCGGGCCAAACTCTTGCTGCATTTGTCGCAAGATGCGGAAAGTCTCAATCGTCTCGCAAGTTTTCGCAGAAAAAGGCAATTCTGCTGGGATTAACGGCCGACGGGTTTGCAATTCTGTAGCTAGCCAGATCGATCGCTCCGATTCTGACAATTCATTGTAAGACTTAGGCAGAATTTGCAGATATTCAGCAACTTCGGACAGAGCATCAGAATGAACCGACGACTCTTGACGGATATCCAAATGAGCCAAATTAAACCCATAAATTTCTACCTGGCAGATCAGATTTTCCAAGTCCCGACAACTCAGACCCGTTTCCACCAAATTGCGCTCAATTAGCCGCAATTCCGCCAAAAACTCCACACCCGAAGGGTAAAGTCCCACCAATCCCGGATTCTGGGAAAGAGCTTCCCGTTCCCTTTGTAACTCATCACCCTTGTAGAGCCGCCAATTGCGATCGCGCGTATTTTCCAACCGCTTGAGTACATAAGCCAACTTCAAGCGATAAGGTTCCTGACGGTAGCGAATCGCCCACTCATCGTAAACCTCTTGGATCTCCAACTTATCGCGATCGAGAGACTCCAACAACTCCGGTAGCACATCGCTCCAGTGCAGCGACAAACTCAACAGTTCGCTCAGCTTTTTCACCGCACCGATATACTTCTCCAGCACCAAATGTCGCTGATAACAAGAAGTTTGCCAAGTAATTTTCGGAGTCACAGAAGGATTGCCATCCCGATCTGACCCCACCCAAGAGCCGAACTTACAAAAATTGTACTTCGGTGGATTCAGATAAGGAAAAGAAGCGTGCAAAGCTTGCTTAAAGCGCTGGTACAGTTGGGGAATCGCATCAAAGAGCACTTCCTCAAAGTAGTGCAGAGTATACTCAACCTCATCAAGCACGCTCGGCTTAAACTGATGTAGCTCATCAGTGCGCCACCACAGGCGAATTTCTTCCATCAGTTGCCCTTGCAGCGCTTGCGCTTCCCAGGAAGATACTAAATAAGGGCTTTCCTGACTACCAGTACCCAGAACATCAAAATTTTCCTCAACTTGATCCAACTGTTGCAGAATCTTCGCAATCCGCCGCTGCTTAGTGCGAATCGTGTGGCGAACAATTTCCGTCGGGTGAGCCGTAAACACCAGCCGGATGTCCAAATTATCAATCAAACGCTGAATTTGTTGAGAAGGCACGTTCAAACGTCGCAACATCGGGAATAAGTGATGGAAAGTCCCTAAGTCCCTCGGCAAGTTATTATTACCTTCCTGCACCTGAGCTGTAAAGCTTTGAAAATTTTCCTCTATATATTGGTGGCTGGTTTGACCCTGCGACCTCGAAAAAGCCAATCCGCTAGCACCATTACCGCTGACATAAGCTAATTGCTGGTCTCGCTGTTCGTAGTGCTGCTCAACAATATTGATGAGCTGGAAATAGAGAGCAAAAGCGCGAGCCGCACGAATTGCGGCATTCAGGTCAAGCTTTTCGATAAGCTGCAAGACATTCGACTCCAGAAAATGAGGAGCCTGACGATCTGGGCCATTAATCGATCGCATCTGCTGAATTAAATCAACCAGTTCTTGACCGCACTCTTGTCGCAGCACTGACTCCCACAAGTCCTCTACGATTTTCAGGCGATTACGCAGAAACAGGTCTGAGGTAGCAAACGGGACAGGAGGCGAAACGACTTTTGTAGTGATGGCCTGATCTGACGAGTGGAGGACTGAACTCATGGGGTCTGTTCCTCAATAGCTGCGGATATCCAATCAATTGTACAGTTAACGGTTAACTGTCAACTGTTAGCTGTTAACAGTTGACAGTCTCTAAGAATCTTGGTGTGGGAAGTTGAGAACGGGGAGGCGATCGCCGCGAAACAGTTCCTCGCTGGATGAGCCAATTGTCACCATCAGCTCAGCCGCAGCTTTGCTAGCCAATAACCCAAAGAGTAAGGGTACAGTCGCAAAGCTCAATATAATATCTGAGGGAATTTGTAAATTCGGACTCTGGGATGGCTTAGTTTCTGGTAAATTCTGCCGAAACGACTGCATAAACATCGACCTCCTGATTTTATTAATTTTCACTCTAATCCCGATGCTCTATATCGTAGCGATTAATGCGCGTATAACTAAGTGTGCCAAAATACCCTCGTGGTGTGCTATCTCTAGGAAACAAAATTACACTTGACGAAATCAAAGCCCCCATGTTGAATGCGAAAGGGAGCATCTTGACAGACAATCGATCCGCCTTAACGCAGTGGGCCGGGGCAGCTTTGGGGCTTCCCGAAGTGCAAGTACAGGTGCGGTTGCGGGGCAATCACCTGCACATTCTCTGTGAAGCCGCAGAGTGTCCCCCCCAGCGTCTTGTAGTCGCCAAATATTCCGAAGCCCTGAGCGTGACTGACCTCGAAAAACTGCTACCTCGCAATCTACCTCGGATTTACCAAGTGTTTTTGTGCGGTAGGAGACTGGGTGCTAGACAAAATAACTGGACAGTGAGGCTGGAGTGCAACAGTTCTAACCGAAATCAACAACCACTCAAACGTCCCGAAGCACAACCGTTAGTAACTCCTCCCCCAGAACCGCCCATCGCTTCCAAGGAAATCAGAAATTTAGGGAAAAAGAAGCCTGAAAGGGAAAGTTCCCCGACGCACACTGCTGCCAACCCGATCGCAGCAGCAGGGGAAGGTAGAATCATTACCCAGAATGGTTCAATTGCCCCTGAGAATCAAGAAACTGAAGTTTTCGCGATTTCACCCCTAACTATTGATACTGCCTCTACTTCTCAATTAAGTGCCGCATCCGTTCCCCTTCATTCCTCATCTTATTCCATGACCGCAGGACAAGTAACGCAGCAGAGTACGGCCATTCTAGAAGTTCCTTCACAGGAGAACAATGGCACTCAAGATGAGGGAACGTTGACTATTTCCTGCGAACGTCTCGCTCGCCGAGGCTATCCTGATGCTATTGCCAGCTACCTTAGTGAAATCTTGGGAGCCTTGGGAGTCTCGGTTAAAGTTAGCATTCGAGAGCGGGGGGGCGGGGGAGCGGGGGAGCAAGGGAGCGAGGGAGCGGGGGAGAATACTGTCAGTTCTCCCCTGCCACTGGTTCGCCGGTTATGCGTGTTGTGCGAGTCAGCATACAGCCCCGACCCTTCGTTGCTAGCAGAGCCGATTGCTCAGCGGTTGCGGGATCTGAAATTAGAAGATTTTCGGGATGCGGTAATTTGCAGCCAAGTTAGGGGTGAAGCGAAGCCAGACTGGATGTTGCGGGTAGACCTCACGCCTCCGAGTCAAATGCTGAAGGAATGGGCCCGCTGGGGGGATGTAGCTGCGATCGCACGGCTATTAAATCAGGAATTAGCCGCTGTTGGGATCGAAGTTCGAGCCACACTTAAAGAATTTACTCTGCATTTATTCTGTAACAAGACTTTCGGGAAGCAGGGGAGCGGGGGAGCAGAGGAGCAGAGGAGCGGGGGAGCAGAGGAGCGGGGGAGCAGAGGAGCGGGGGAGCGGGGGAGCAGGGGAGCAGGGGAGCGGGGGAAAGGGGGAAGTTTCTCAGTTGCTAGTGCCTCTACTCCTGATAAACAGATAGTCACGGATGCGCTTGCGCCGATTTTAGCTGCGATCGCACCCCAAGGTATTCGCGCCGCCACTGTCTATGGCGTAGAAGCGCCCCGCACTCAGGAAGACGAAACTCCGGTTTGGATAGACTGGTTGGATTTGCCAGCAGCTCACCACCCGGATTTAGCTGTAAGTGCTGTCACACTTGCGGCTCAAGGAGATCGGTCGGCCCTAACATTTTTAATCAACCGCCTGCTCAATCCCAATCTTGACCGGAAACTGCAAACTGGGGGCATTCGCGTCCTGATTTTACCCAAAGGCGACTTGCTCCACATCATGAGCGAATCTCCTACCTGTCCCTCTCAATCTAAGGTAGGGCCGCCCATTGCCCAATTCCTGCGCCAGCTAAAAATTCCGGGTATTGTCGGGGTGCGGGTCTACGGCCGTCGCGCAGGTCAAAAACTCCCTCTGTGGCGCTATGGGGTTGAGGTGGGTACAGCCGTTTCCCCAGCATCGCCTGTGGCTCCCGCAAAGCCGCTGTCAAAAATCGCCAGACCTACTTTCGAGAAAGATATTGCGCCAGAGTTTGCCCCCTCCTCAGCGGATATGGCTTTCACTGGCTTAGATGGGGATTTGATTTTAACGCCCGATTTTCCAGGGGAATCTGTAATCGCCGACGTGGGAATTCGGCCTCGTCCCCGCCAACTGGGTAAGGGATTATTGGGGCTACAGCGATCGCTAGTTAGCTTTGGTCTGTTTGTTCCAAACGATGCTTTATCTACCACTGTTGCTAATTCCGATCGTGGGTGGCGCGATCGCCGAGCCGCGATCGCCTTAGTTTGGGCTGCGGCTGGATGTTTCCTAGCGTTCCAAACAGATTCCTTCTTGGGCAACTTTCTAGAATCCTTTGCCAGTAATAGCACCCAGGTAGAAGCACAGGGG
>NZ_CACA01000294.1:0-8777 GCF_000180455.1 Kamptonema sp. PCC 6506 | reverse complement strand
TTGTTCCTTCTACTTGTCAATAATTTGGAGAAGTGGTAGTAAGATGGGAAATATACCATTTCTCTAAAAGTATTGCTACAATCCGCATAGTTATTTTTGCTACATACAATTAACCAAAAGATTGCTACTGCTAGATGATTTGGGAGAAATGGTATAAAAATAATGACTGAGTTACAATAGTTGAATAGACATAATTTTAATAACAGAAGATAACCATGAGCGAATTATCAATCCGCCCCGCGCTAATCACTAAAGTTATTCCCGATTCTATCGCCGCCGAGATCGGATTTGAACCTGGAGACTCGATAGTATCTATCAACGGTCAAAAACCTCGCGATTTAATTGACTACCAATACCTCGTAGCCGACGAATTTCTAGAACTGGAAGTATTAGATATTAAAGGTAAAAGCCACAACCTAGAAATCGAAAAAGACTGTGACGAAGACTTAGGCTTAGAATTTGAAACCGCCCTTTTTGACGGATTAATTCAGTGTAATAACCGCTGCCCTTTTTGCTTCATTGACCAACAACCACCGGGCAAACGCGAAACTCTATATCTTAAAGATGATGACTATCGCCTCAGTTTCCTTTATGGCAGTTATCTTACCCTAACTAATTTAACTCAAAAAGAATGGGATAGGATCGAACAAATGCGACTATCTCCCCTTTATATTTCCGTTCATGCAACTGAGCCCGAAGTGCGAATTCGCCTATTAAAAAATTTCCGGGCTGGTAAAATTTTAGAGCAAATTAAATGGTTTGAAGAGCGGCGTTTGCAAATTCACGCCCAAGTTGTTGTCTGTCCCGGAATTAATGATGGCGAACATTTAGAACGCACTCTGTTAGATTTAGCTAAATTTCATCAAGGTAATATTCCTGCGGTTGCATCTGTGGCAGTAGTTCCAGTTGGTTTAACCCGATGGCGACCCGGAGAGGATGAACTTGTGCCAGTGGTAGCCCAAAAAGCGCAAGAAGTAATCAAACAAGTACAATCTTTACAAGCTAAACTGCGACAAGAAACGGGAGCAAATTGTATTTGGTTAGCCGATGAATGGTTTTTAATCGCAGGTGAAGAATTGCCCTCTGCTGCTGATTACGAAGATTATCCGCAAATAGGCAATGGTGTCGGTTCTATTCGTCAATTTATCCAAGAATTTGAAGAAGCCATCAAGAAATTACCACCACAGAAAATAAATCCGCCGCGAAAATGGACTTGGGTAGTTGGCAATGCTGTAGAAAAAGCTTTTGAGCCGATAGTGCAGCGGCTAAACCAAATTGAAGGGCTGGAAGTTAATATGGTAGCTTTAGAAAGCGGTTATTGGGGAGTCGCGATCGCCGTTACAGGGTTGCTGACCGGTCAAGACTTGCTCGCAGGTTTGCAGGGGCGGGACTTCGGGGATGGCATTCTGCTACCATCGGTCATGCTCAAACAGGGAGATAGCCTGTTTTTAGACGATATGACCCTTGAGGAAGTAGCCCAAAAGCTAAAAACGTGCATTTTTCCAGTCATGGGAGTTGAAAACCTGATCCTGACTGCCACTCGGGCAGATCATAGCAACCGCCTTGGCGGTTAGGGGTTTGTTATGCTTTTTCAGATTCGCGATGAGACTAAGCGAACTATTCTATCAGTGTTTGTAACTTTTCGTGTCTGAATCATTGCAAAAACCAAAACGTTCTCTAGCGGGGATCGCTGGAATTGTGGCGATCGCCACTCTGATCAGCAAAGTCTTTGGGTTAGTTCGCCAACAGGCGATCGCGGCCGCTTTCGGCGTAGGTACCGCTGTCGATGCCTACAACTACGCTTATGTCATCCCCGGCTTTTTGTTCATTTTACTAGGCGGCATCAACGGGCCATTTCATAGCGCCATTGTCAGCGCTTTAGCCAAGCGTGGCAAGTCAGAAGCGGCCCCCCTAGTAGAAACGATCGCCACTTTAATCGGCGGCATCCTGCTTTTTGTGACCGTTGGTTTGATTATTTTTGCCGATCCCCTGATAGATTTAGTCGCGCCGGGATTGACGAGAACAGCAGAAGGTTTAGAAATAAGAGCGATCGCGATCCAACAATTCCGAATTATGGCACCAATGGCCTTACTTGCTGGATTAATTGGCATTGGTTTCGGCACTCTTAACGCCGCTGATATGTATTGGTTGCCATCAATTAGTCCCTTATTTTCCAGCGTTGCAGTCATTGGCGGCCTCGCCTTTTTCGCTATGCAAGTAGGAGACAAAATTACTCAGCCCAAATATGCCTTAGCTGGCGGCTTAGTATTAGCTTGGGGAACCCTAGCTGGTGCAGCAATGCAGTGGTTAATCCAAGTATTTGCCCAATGGCGATCTGGTTTGGGAACATTGCGTTTGCGCTTTGAATTTCAGCAGCCAGGAGTGCAGGATGTAATGAAAGTGATGATTCCTGCAACTTTATCGTCAGGAATGTTGCAAATTAATGTCTATACTGACTTATTTTTTGCCTCTTATATTCCCCAAGCCGCTGCTGCAATGGGCTATGCAGGGTTATTAGTAATGACTCCTTTGGGGATTATTTCTAATGTAATTTTAGTACCTTTTTTGCCGATATTTTCCCGGCTGGCAGATCCGAATAATTGGCATGAGTTAAAACAGCGAATTCGCCAAGCATTAATTCTCACTGGCATTACGATGTTACCGTTAAGCGCCTTAATGGTAACGCTGGCGCTGCCAATTGTGCGGGTTGTTTACGAGCGCGTTGCTTTCAAACAGTCAGCTTCGCAGTTTGTAGCCCCCGTATTGATGGCTTACGCCATTGGAATGTTTGTTTATTTGGGGCGCGATGTAGTTGTTAGAGTATTTTATGCTTTGGGAGATGGAGAAACGCCTTTTCGGATCAGCATTTTGAATATTGTGCTGAATGCGTTATTGGATTATTTCTTAGTAAAATATTTTGGTACCCCTGGCTTAGTCTTGGCAACAGTGGGAGTAAATATTATTTCGATGGTCATGCTTTTATGGCTGTTAAATTCTAAGCTAAATGGGTTGCCTTGGCGGGAGTGGATTTTGCCATTTATGGGCTTAACTGCTGGGAGTTCTCTAACGGGTTTAGTGGCTTTGGCTACTTTGCAAGGATGTCAAAGACTTTTAGGTACTGAGGGATTGTTAATTCAGTTAGTAGAATTGAGCGTTGCTAGTTTTGCAGGGTTGGGAGTTTTTGCCATTTTTGTTACTCAGATGAAGTTGCCGGAAGTTGATATGTTTGTTGATAGGTTGCGGCAGCGATTTGGGAGATGAATTTGGAATTTAGGAGTAAAAATATCTGGCAATTGATACCCAATCCGGGTTATTCATCCCCTTTATTAGTAATAATCCGTCATTGCGAGCCAAGCTTGCTCGCAATGACAATAAAGCGATTGAAAAGGCGATTGAAATCGCGGCTAAATAAACGAAGTCCGCCTACGCGGACTAAAGAATAAAGGGTATTTGAGCGGACATGATTTAAATTTAGAATTCAGAAGTCATACCAAATTTAAATTCAATATCCTCTTATTTCTTAGTCCGCGTAGGCGGACTTCGTTTGTGTAGTTGCGGTTTCAACCGCCGAATAATAAAGGGGACTTAACTGAATCCTGAGTTCTTAATTTAATGTTTTCATCACATTTGCCGCTGAAATTCCTCTAGGATATCCATTAGCTGCACCTGGCACTGCATCGGTACTAAATCTCCTAAAGACATCTCTCGTTTACCCCCGCCCAATTTAACAGGAATGCCTTGGAGAACTGCGGCTACTCTGTCTGTATCTAAATTACGATTTGTTAGGAGCGGATAAAGTTGTTCGGCAACAACTGTATGCAAGTGGGCATCTTTTAGATACAAATGCCACTTCGCTACATCGATATAGATATTATCGCCAATTTCGGCGGCGAGGGATTCTATTTTTTGGGTGGTGTTAGTATTAGCCATATTTAAGGAAGAAGGAAGAAGGAAGAAGGAAGAAGGAAGAAGGAAGAATTGGGTTTTAATTGTTCTTTCTGGCTACTTAATATTCGATCGGGAGTTACGCACAGTTTACGTAAGTCTTATTGAGATTATTCTGGCTTTTGACTGGGGAGGGAATAATTGGCGATCGCAAACACATAAACTCCATGTGCGAATATAAACCCTGTCCATCCTAGCGTCACCCAAGTTGCCCAAGGCCACTCAGCTTTCTGCAAATTGTGGAAAAACCACAAGCTAGAATTGGCAGCAGCAAACAGAGCAAAATGGATGGCAAAATTCATCCGGTCATCTAAACGGCGGTAGTCGGGATCTTGGCGGTCTGGTTTGCGGGGCCAACGAGGGGGCATAACTTTCAATTCCTGAACAGTTTTGAATCCCTGATAGGGAATTTGCTAGTTATCTATTTTAATATTAGTTGGAGCTTTTTCAACATTGTCTCCCTCCCAAGACAGGGAATTAATGCGATCGCTGGCAATTCCAGTTACGATTCGTTACATTTAACCAAATCTCGATCACAGATTAAAGCAATAGTATATCACAAAATTTACCGCAATCTACTCGATCGTGAAAATTAAATTATTGAAAAACAAGTAGTCAGTAATAAATTTACTGATTCTGTTGCTGTTGCTGCTGTTGCTGTTGCTCCAACTGTTGCCTCTGGAGATCGAGTTGTTGCTGCTGAATCTGTCTTTGAAGCTCAAGTTGCTGATTCTGAATATCATTCTGCCGTTGTCTTTCTTCTTCTGTTCGCCGTCGATCTTCCTCCTGTTGCCGAATTTGCCTAAGCTGATTGCGCCGATCGAAGTCTCCGCCTAAAAATAACCTTTGAAAAGTATTAATAGTTGTCTCTACCCCAGTAAACCATCCAGTCACTCCACTAATAACGCCCACAACTCCTGACACTGGCTGTAAGATTTGATTGACATTATCTGCTAACCTAGTTAAGCCAGAACGAGGAACAATAATAACATCATTGTTGCGAAGGCTGGGGTTGTTTTCTGCATTCAAACCTTGGGAAAAATCAACGTCAATCGAGCGACGAGTAACAGTACCGTTGGGGTTCAAACGCAATAGTTCCACAGTCTTTTTTTGAGCGCGGACTTGGTTAAAACTACCTGTAGCTAGCAATGCCTGATGTAGGGAAGTATTAGGCGTAACTTCCACTGTTCCGGGTCTGAGAACTTCCCCAACAACATTGATCCGAATTGAATTAGGAGAAAAACTGGTAGCAGCGATTTGGGAAATTTCGGCTATATCTACATTTTCCGCAGTTGGGACAATAATACTGTCTCCTTCTTGCAATAGTACGTCTTGGCTAATGTCCCCTGTTTGTAACAGATCCCAGAGATTGACACTAATAATTTGTTCGTTGCCTGTTTTGAGGCGGCGGCGTACTTGTACTCGGCGAAGATCGGCTTCTAAAGTAATACCGCCAGCAATTTTAATTGCCCTAGTTACTGTTGGTAAACCCACTAAAGTACCCTGTTGCTGATCGATCGCGACAAAACCTAGTTCGGTTTGCTGGTTACTCGATCGCAAATCTGAGGCAAATACTGTATAAGGGCCGGGGCGATTCACTTCGCCGACGATGACGACGCTAATAGGTTGAGTGATATCGGCAGAAAAATTAGCATTTGCTCTTTGGCGGACTTCTTGACTGTTAACTTCTGTTGCACTCGGAACGAAAATTGTATCTCCGTCTCGCAAGGTGATATCTTGGCGTAAATCTCCTGTCTGTAAAAATTCTTGTAGGTTGACGTTAATTACTTGTTCGGGGCCGCTTCTTTGGCGGCGGCGCACTTGAATTAACCGCAAATCTCCTCCGGGGGTAACGCCTTTTGCTAATTGCAACATTTCGATTAAGGTGGGAAATTTGACTGCTTCGCCTTCTCTGCTGGCGCTGATTTTGTAGGAACCGGGGCGGCTGACTTCTCCGGCGATGCCAATTGTCAGGGGGCGAGGTAGAATCAGTGTGAGGGTGACGATGGGGGCGGTGATGTAGGGGTCGTAGAGTTTGGCGATCGCATCGGCGGCCTGTTGCTGGGTGAGTCCTTGTACGTAAACGCTGCGAATTAGCGGTAAGTTGAGGGTTCCATCGACGAGAATTTGATATTCTTTGCTAAATTCGGGGACACCGATGATGTCTAAACTGATGCGATCGCCTGCTCCTAGAGTGTAACCCTGTTCTGGCGATCGCGTGCCTAAATCGTTACTCGGTATTTGCTGCGATCGCGGTGGCGGAGTCACTGGCAAGGGTGCGAACCGTCTGGGATTGGGCGCTGGAGTCCTAGTTCCCGGTAACTGAGCTAAGCTGGGTAAGATGCTACTCATCGTCAGCAAGCTTGACAAGCTAAGACTTTTAACTATTTGACTTGTGTATTTCAGCCCCTTGTTATTGCTGAGAAAATGATGATTTCTGCTCATATTTATCCCCTGACGATCGCCTACCAGTTTTCGGAGTGATTTTTTCATCCCTATTTAAGCTTAGTTTAATAGGACTTACGCAGGGAGCCCCAGAAACGGGTTTTTGAGAGCATCTGTGGGTAGCAGCGAAGTATTTTCGTCAAAAAACCCGGTTTCTTTGGTTGGGTGCATAAGTCCTGTTTAACTCAAAAATTTCCGGGACTTCTAGGATGATTTGCATTCTGTTTTTTGATACTTAGAGATTGCTCAGGTTAAAAAGGATTTCTTGAGAGCGCTTGATGGCGATCCGGGCGATCGCAGATAATAGGGGAAATTTATCGGCATAATCTGCTTGATTTCGATATCGGCGAAGCACTTTTAAATTATCAGCAATTAGTTGATATCTTGAGTCAGGATTAATATCAAATTCTTGCCAAATATAGTGGTGAATGTCGCTTGTTTTTGGCAATGAATGACCTTGTTTATCTCGCAAATAGTTCCGCGCTAAGATGAAAGCGGCATAATACGAACGACTGATAGCATCCCTTAATCGCGCCTCCCCTTCAGCAGGAATAGTTGCTTCACCAGCTAGTTCTTTTGCTAAAGTCAGGTATTGCGACCAATCAAAACTCATCATTGTATTCCAAAATAGTATAAAAATGCTTCCGGACTTCGTGGGACAATCCCCTAGACCAATTTTTACGCAATTCGTCTTCTCTCTCCATTGCTTCATCGGGATCGAGGTCAGTTAAGATGATTGAGAGAAGCAGATGAATATAGTTAGGAATTTCGGGGTCATTGATGACTTGAAGTAATAGTTTTTGTTCGGGAAAATAAGAGCGAATCTCAGCGGGCGCTTCCAGCACAACGGGAAGCAAAAAGGGATATTTTTTAATAAATTCTATAACTTCTGTTTTGTCTCGGAAGATGTATGATTTTTCCAGGGATTCAATGTCTGATTCGGAAATGAGAAAAGGCGCGACTCTGGGTTCTGATATCTTTTGTAAGATTAAGGATGCTATGGCATTTTGTTCTGCTTCTGGTAGTTGAGAAACAGTGGTAAAAGTTTCTGCTAATAGGTTATTCATTTGTACCTCTATTATCGTTTAAAGTTAGTTTAACTCAAGGATTAGTCATGGTGCAACTGATTGAGAACCGCCGCGAAAACGCTCGGTAAATTCAGGATATTTTTCCAAATCTTGCAATGATTCTAAGGCCGGCATTTCAATCCAATTGCCTTCCTGATGTAGCTTGTCTACATAGGCATGAAAAGCTTCCTCATCATCCCGATGGGCGATAAAGTAATCATGCAATTCTTTCTGACTCATTGCTTGAAAATTAGGCTTATTCATCCGATGTATCTCCATCGTCCGTTAGGGTATATTTCTATGATATTTTCTTCACCTGCCAGGAAAAATATATTCCCTGTGCGTTCATCCATACGAACAACGTTGATAGGCAAGTAAAGCTTAGTGAACCAACAGCACAATACATAGCACTGATTTTTTTGTTCAGGTGTGGGTGTAATAATCTGAACTCCTCAACATCACTTCACTATCCGAGTTTAGCATCTTGCGCGTTTATTAGTGGGTAGCAGAGTCTTTTGAATCTAATTTATTTCCCCTAGAAGAAAAATATTGCCAACCTCAACCATTGAATTCCTAAAAATAAATCGAGTCGCCAGAGGCGACCTCCCAAGTGTAAAGAGTAAGAAGTGCATAGCACAAAAGGGCAAAAGTGTCAAGGGCTAAGAAGACCACGCACCCGAACAAACAACCCGAAAACCGATGTAGTAGAGGCGATAGTCCAGCGAGTTAAAGAGACGAAAAGCAGCGCGGCAAGGGTCAGCATAGCTGAGCCAAGAACCACCGCGCAGCAGCCGGGTTCGGTTATCATTCATAATATTGACTAATAAATCATAGTCTTGATAACGATTATCATTATTCTTTTCGTCCCACTCTCTCCCATCTTGCGGCGCACCTTGATAGTTATTATGCCAAGGGTCTGCACACCATTCCCAGACGTTGCCGTGCATATCGTACAATCCAAAGGCGTTGGGTGGAAAACTCCCTACAGGTGTCATTTCTTTGCGGTAAACCCCCTTCGATGCTGCACCGTAGGGATAATTGCCATCATAATTAACTAATTCTGGGGTAATTGTTTCGCCAAAATAGAATGGTGTTGAGGTGCCGGCGCGACAAGCATATTCCCATTCTGCTTCTGAGGGTAAACGATATTTCTTGCCGGTTTTTTGAGAAAGTTTTTGGCAGAATGCCACAGCGTCATACCAGGTTACTAATTCTACAGGACGTTTCGCGCCTTTGAAGTTAGAAGGGTTATTTCCCATCACGGCTTCCCATTGTTCTTGAGTGACTGCATATTTACCCATAAAAAAAGGGGCAACAGTA
>NZ_CACA01000295.1:0-35105 GCF_000180455.1 Kamptonema sp. PCC 6506 | reverse complement strand
GAAGAAGGAAGAGGGGAGGAAGAAGGGGGGAAAAATGAAGAATTGCCGATTTCTGATGCTCAATGGTTGCTACAAATTGCGGCTACGGTAGAAAGTGGTACTTCTCATCCTTTGGCTGAGGCGATTTTGCAGGAAGCTAGACAGCAAGGTTTATCTCTGCTTTTGGCTGAGGATTTCTACACGGAACCGGGTTTAGGGATTTCGGCTTTGGTAGAGGGCGATCGCGTACTTGCAGGTAATGCCGACTGGTTGAGGCAATATGGCGTGTTCGCAGAGATGTCTTCGCTCACCTCTCTCGAAGGCAAAACTTTGGTTTATGTGGCTGTAGCAGGCGTTTTCGTGGGGGTAATTGCTGTTAGTGACACTCTCAGACCTGATGCTAAAACAACTATAGAGAAGTTGCGAAGTATGGGATTGAGGGTAATGCTGGTGACGGGCGATCGGCGAGAGGTGGCTTTCGCGATCGCGCAACAATTAGATATCGGGTCTGATGATATTCTCGCAGAAGTTAGACCCCAAGGTAAGGCAGATGCGATCGCCGCTTTGCAAGCTGAAGGTCATCAAGTAGCAATGGTGGGAGATGGTATTAATGATGCCCCCGCTTTGGCTCAAGCAGATGTCGGGATTGGGATGCAAGCAGGTACAGATGCAGCAGTAGAAACTGCTCAAATAGTCTTAATGCGAGATACTTTAGGTGATGTTGTCGAATCTATTTACCTAAGTCGTCTTACTTTCAACAAAATTAGGCAGAATTTGTTTTGGGCTTTTGCTTATAATATCTTGGGAATTCCCATCGCGGCTGGCATTTTGCTCCCAACTTTCGGTCTGGCACTTAGTCCCGCAGCAGCAGGTGCTTTTATGGCTTTTAGTTCTGTAAGTGTTGTGACCAACTCTTTGCTACTACGCCAGAAAGTAATTAAAAATTAAAAATTAGAGATCCTATTTTTAATTTTTAATTATCTAGATTCCCATGCTTTCAAGGAGTTGCCAGTGACGGTTCTTAACGATCAACTCACTCACAAGCTCGAACATTTGACGGCAGTGATTGTTAGATTTCAGCGGCAGTTCCTCATTTTTTATTACTAAATCCATGCGGACTTCTGATTGAGAATTTGAGCTTTTATCAATGAGAACTTCCGCAGTGACAAGTTTAGGAATAGAAACTTGACCAGGTAGTTCGCGAGCCATCAGATAGTCTCCACTATCGTAGATAATATCAAGATCGCAAGAGACTAAAATCTCGATTACTAATTGCCGGAGGCGTTCAATAGGAACGGCGACGATAAAGAAACCAGTATAGCGAGCCATAGGAAACTCCAGGCGTGAGGCATCAAACCTCCCCATCATATCGAAGAAGACAGAGAACTACAGAGCAGTAACAATGTATTGGGGCATGAGGATAAGAAAATGGACGGTAAGTTAATTGTATTTGAGGGGGTCGAAGGGAGCGGAAAAACAACGCAAATCGAGCGATCGCGGCTTTGGTTGTTGTCAAAGGAGAACCATTGCAAAGTTCCACAAATTGTGGTGACTCGCGAACCAGGAGGTACGGATTTAGGGAAAGGGTTACGAGGGTTACTATTGGAGTCAGGGGGGGAAAATATCTGCGATCGCGCGGAATTACTGCTATACGCGGCGGATAGAGCTCAGCACGTCGAGGCTGTACTCAAACCTGAGTTAGCGAAGGGGTCGATAGTTTTGTGCGATCGCTTTACTGACTCAACGATCGCTTATCAAGGATATGGTCGCGGTTTGAGTTTGAGTTTAATTAACCAACTCAATGAAATTGCAACGCTGGGGTTACAAAGCGATTTAACTTTGTGGCTGGATCTTGAGGTAGAGGTAGGTTTGCGTCGCGTGAAGCGTCGGGGAGTAAGCGATCGCATTGAGCAAGCTGATTTAGAATTTCATCGGCGGGTACAGCAAGGCTTTGCTGACTTAGCTACTGCAAATCGCGATCGCATTATCCGGGTAGATGCTAATCGTAGCGAAGAGGAAGTTTCAGAGGAAATTCATCATATTTTCACCCGCAAGTTAAAAGATTGGGGATATAATTGTTAGTAGTTAGTAGTTAGTAGGTAGTTGTTAGTGGTTAGTTGTTAGTTGTTGGCTCTTAGTTGTCATTGCGAGCGCAGCGAAGCAATCGCAATAGCTTAAACTCAATTCTAGGGTTGATACAAGTTAATTGAGCGGAATTGTACTTGAATTGGCTAAGGATGACACACAATATCTGTCTAGCGACTTACAGACCTTGCGATTGCTTCACTTCGTTCGCAATGACAGAAGCTAATAACAACTAACTAACTAATAACAACCCAAAATTAACAATTAACAACTAACAATTAACAACTATAATGAATTATTTTGCACCAATCATCAGTCAAAATCAAGCAGTAGAATTGTTAACTCAGGCAGTTGCTAAAAATCGAATTGCTCCTGGGTATTTATTTGCTGGTACTCGCGGCGTAGGGAGAAGTTTAGCAGCTCAGTGTTTTATTGAGCTTTTATTCTCTACTAACTTTGGCGATACAAAAGCAATCGCTACTCTCCAAAAACGCATACAAGAACGCAATCACCCCGATTTGCTCTGGATAGAACCAACTTATCTACATCAAGGTAAACGATTATCAGCAAAAGAAGCAGAAGCCGCAGGATTGAAGCGAAAAGCACCGCCGCAAATTCGCTTAGAACAAATTCGAGAAATCGGACAATTTCTCGGTCGCCCACCCTTAGAAGCATCGCGATCTGTCGTAGTATTAGAACAGGCAGAAACAATGGCTGAAAGTGCAGCAAATGGATTACTTAAAACTTTAGAAGAACCGGGAAAAGCGACGCTAATTTTAATTGCCCCTGGCTTTGAATCTTTATTGCCAACTTTAGTATCAAGGTGTCAACGAATACCGTTTTATCGGTTAGATAAAAATGCCATGAAGCAGGTATTACAGAAAACTGGAAATCAGGAAATTGTATCACATCCAGAGATCATGGCAATGGCTCAGGGAAGTCCCGGCGAAGCAATAGAAATTTGGCAGCAACTTGGGGATATTCCTGAAAATTTGCTGCGGAAGGTGCAGCAGCTACCTGAGAGCATTCGGGAAGCTTTGGAATTAGCAAGAGAAATTGATAAAAATTTAGATTCAGAAGCTCAATTGTGGTTAGTAGATTATTTGCAACATTGTTACTGGAGGCAATTTTTGTCAGGAGAAATCAGAAAATCTCCCGTTCAAATATTAGAGAAAGCGCGGCAATATTTACTTGGTTATGTTCAGTCAAGATTAGTTTGGGAATGTACGTTGATGAGCATGATTAATTAGAAAACCTACCATTATTATTCGGACTGAAATTCCCGATCCAGAAAAGATACCGATCCGCATTAAAGATCATGGTGTAGGTATAAGTGAGTCAGTACGAAATAAGATATTTGAGCCATTTTTTACTACGAAGCCGATCGGCAGTGGTACAGGTTTGGGGTTGTCAATTAGTTATTCGATTGTGGTGGAAAAACACGGCGATCAATTGACTTGTAATTCAACTTTGGGTGTGGGTACTGAGTTTGCGATCGCGCTTCCGCACCACTCAAGATCGCGCCAATATTGAAAAAGTAACGAGAACAAACTTTGAATTGGAAATGATACAAAAATTAATCAATCCGACACGAGCTCACCCCAAAATTCCCCGACCATTCTTTGCAAATTCATCAACAGTTTGCTGCGATAACTCGTGAACTGCCATCGCCTGCAATACGTCAAATGGTAGCGTCAAATGGTTTGCACCCGCTTGTAAAGTTGCCACTGCTTCTGCTGGTGATTTCACACTCGCGGCCAAAATCTCCGTATTGCTTCCCCTGAGTACACTTGCCATATCCCGCACTAAGGCGAAACCGTCCCCTAAAAGCCTGGTGGCGCGATTCACATAAGCGATCGCATATTTAGCCCCCGCTGCTGCGGATACCGCCGCCTGCGACGCACCGTATATCGCCGTCACCGCACAAGGAATCTCCGGCGACAAATAGGCCACTGTCTGGAAACCCGCCGCCGTCGCCGGAACCTTGAGCACGGTTTGCCGTCCAATTAATGCAAATGCCGCTTTTCCTTCTGCTACCATACCCTCAAAATCAGAGGCCATAAGCTGATAATATATCTCCCCAGAAATCAGTTGTGCCAGTTTCTGAAGTGTCGTATCTGGTGGTAAATTTGTCTTCGCTAAAAGTGTGGGATTAGTAGTAATTCCCGATATCCAACCGAACTTACTCGCTGCTTGAGCTTCAGATATAATAGCGGAATCTAGATAAATTGCCATTTTTTGTTTGCCCCTCAGTTTTGCAGTTGCCAAACTCTGAATTACCGCTAGAGAGTACGGTTGAATGATTGGCTAGTGAATTTAACTATACCAGTATTGGTCAAAAATTAGGATTAAGTAAAAATAAGATTTTAGTGATATGGGTCACTGAGAGTTTAGAGAATTGTCACGGTATCCATAAATTTTCATCACCAAATACCGGATAGAAATAGAGCATCATTGTAGATAGTGGTATGTCTGGAAGAACTCAAGGAGGTGGTTCCGACTATGACCACAGAACTAAATCAAATACCGATAGTTAGCTTACCGGAATCTTGTGCAAAATCTCAGTTAGAAGACTCAGCGGAAACCGCCCAGGAATTACCTATGACTATTCAACCGACAACCGTAATTGAAATCATTGAATCTGCCCAAAACGAGCGTGTGAAAGCTTTTGCCCGTTTAGCGATGACAAGTTTAACTTGGGCTCTGGCAGATATCGCAACCGCCAAGGCGGTTAGGGGCTAGGGGCTAGGGAAAGAAGAGGAAGATAGGGGAAGATGGGGGAGAAGGGGAAAAGAGGGACTACGATGCTCCCATGCTCAGGAAAGAAGAGGAAAAAGGGAATAGAATTAAAGGTTTGAGGAAACTAAAATGTCCTAACCACCTTGCCGATTGCTATAATTGCTAATTACTAATTTCTGATTGCTAGGGCGTACCTCGCTTGCTTGAGAAATGCTATAAATCTAAGATACTGAGTAAAATTCACCCTTTATTATCTTTAATCCGACTAAACCCGAATTTATTTTTAGCGCCGCGCTCTGGGCGGTAAAGAAACGGTCTAGAGGGTCGCTTTACTTAAGAAGTATTAACTCTTGCTTAAGTTAATAATAGTCAAGTTATGCTTTTTCGCATAACTAGGCAATTGCGATCGTCAGGAGTACGAATATAATCAAGTTCGTCGGTAAGCTTGTCTATGAACATCAGGCCTCTTCCTCCCTCCGCTTCTAAGGGGTCGGAGTTCTGTTTTAAGATGGATTGTAACTTTTCTTTTAGGTTAAATGGTTGACCGCGATCCCAAATTAGAATTTCTAAAGAATTGGTATATATTTTGATCTCTAATTCAATGGGAGTCTCAGGAGGCAAGTCGTGGTGAGCATGGCGGACAGCATTTGTAAAGCCTTCGTTTAAAATTAATTGGCACTGCCACCATAGTTGATGGGGGAGGAGGGGAAGTGCAATTTCTTCTAACCATTCTAAAACAACTGTTAAATCTTTCAGGTTGCTCTGAACCTGAAGATGAGATTTCACCCTTAGTTGCTCATCTTTCATTAATTCTATACAGCACCGCTATTTTTATTAAACAGGACTGCTATAGTTTTGAAAATTAATTTCAGATCGTACATCAGGCTCCAGTTTTGTTGATATTTTAAATCCAGGCGAATGACATCTTCAAAGTCACGCACGGAAGAGCGACCGTTAACTTGCCACTCCCCGGTCATGCCGGGTTTGACATCTAAACGTTGCCACTGGGGAACCTCGTAACGCTCAACTTCATCGGGGGTTGGGGGGCGGGTACCGACGAGGCTCATCTCGCCTTTGAGTACGTTCCAAAATTGAGGCAGTTCGTCGAGGCTTGTCTTCCGCATGATCCTGCCTACTCGCGTGATCCGGGGGTCATTATCGTTTTTAAAGATGGCTCCAGAGGCTTGGTTTTTGATTTGGGATTTGAGGGATTCAGCGTTGACGCACATGGAACGGAATTTCCAGATCCGAAAATGCTTTCCCATCCACCCGCAACGGGTTTGACCGAAAAAGATGGGGCCGGGATTGTCAATGGTAATGGCTATGGCTATTGGTAGGAATAAAATTCCTGTAATTCCTAAACCTACTAAAGCTCCTACGATGTCTATGAGGCGCTTTACCCAAGAGCGTACTGAGGGATGAGTAATCGGTAGCTGATTGTCTTTTGAATGGTGGGTTTCTGTTGAGTTTGCATTGGGGGCGGGTTGCTCGATGGTCAATACTTGGTCTAGGCTGGTGAGGGCAAATACTGCCATTACTTGGGGGTTGACTCTCCGCAGCACTAGGTTGCTGCCCTTTTGCCTAGCTACTTTCATGTTGCTAACGAGGGCACCGATACCGCTGCTATCTATGAATGTGGTCTGGTTAAAATCAAGGATGATTTCACTAGGGATGGTAGTCCCAGAGAAAAATTGCTGGCAGGTGGTCTTAAAGGCTACGGCCTCAAGTACACTCAAACGAACGGGCAAATGAACGGAGGGAATCTCGCCCTTGTAAGTTACCCGAAACTCTGCCTCTGGGGTTTGGCTGACCATGAAGTCTTGATTCCAAATTTCAAGCTAGTATCTTATCGCCTATTCTGTCTTAAATTTTTATAAGTCGATCAATTTATCGCTTACAAAATGCGATCGCGCTTCAGGCAAGAGGGGAGTTGGCTTTGGCGGAGGGGGGGGAACGCGACTTCTGATTTCTCAGGTCGGAGTTTTCAGAGTAATTTTGAAACCTGATGGCTGAAAGTGATGCCGTTCCCCAAGATATTTATAAGTTGTAGACGTTTTCTGATTGTTCGGTTTGGCGATCGCTACTTTTGACTTTAGCTTTGGCTTTGGCTGCACTGCGTTTGAGGGCTTGCAGCCGTGCTTCGTATCTGGCTCGCTGCCGCTTTTTGGAGGTTTGCTCCACTAGGGTTTTGAGGGCACTTCCCAGGCTTTTGTAAGCGTTGGGGAGGGTGTAGCCAAAGCGAGTGGCCAGAGCGATCGCTTTTTCGTCTGCTTCTGCTGCCTCTTTGAGGTTTTTCTCTCCATTATTTTTTTGATAGAGCCTCCAACCTGACACGCCGCAGAGGGCTAATGCCAGCAGCAGTAGTAAGCCGTCTTGTACCCACAGTTCGCCGACTGCTCCGCCTAAGCCGATGGCGAGGGCTGCCATTTCCCAGCCATCTTTGGCGATCGTATCGTTTTGAACTCTGGCTACTTCATGCCAGAATAGCAAATTTCTCTGATCCATTGCTAGTTGTTCCCAACGGATCAGGTCAATTTGAATTTCTACTTGGTCTTTGCCTATTTCTTCGCTGCGGATCAGGGGTGGATTGACCTCTACGGTCTTTTCTACTGTGACCCAGCTTTGCAGTTCTGGCGGCAGTATGCCTTTCAATCGCCGGATCTCACTCATCTCGGCTCTAGCAGTGGAGGTTGCATAGGATGTCATAGCTCCGGCCCTTGGG
The DNA here is from genome assembly GCF_000180455.1 of Kamptonema sp. PCC 6506. Lineage (NCBI taxonomy): Bacteria > Bacillati > Cyanobacteriota > Cyanophyceae > Oscillatoriales > Microcoleaceae > Kamptonema > Kamptonema sp. PCC 6506. Next base: position 27,580 of record NZ_CACA01000295.1, on the reverse strand, counting down.
AAAATTCAAACGGAAAACAAGCCTCTATATTTTGAAGTATATCGCGGCAAGTGCGTTTAAGAACACTCTACAGATTACGATATTCTAAAATATTGTTTGCCTATCGGGGGGTGAGTTCTCTCCTAGTTGGGGGTGGAGGGAAGTTCTTGAGGCTTAGTGCCTCGTTTGAGGAGACCAACTTGTAGGTAAAAGGGGCGATACCATCTCAATCGTTATCTTCTAGAAACGATGCACAGTAATTTAGAGGCTTGCCAAGTCATGAAATTTGCAAAAAAAATTAGGTTTTGACTGTCAATGAGAAATTTTTTGGTTTATAAATTTCCTCGTTATTTTAAGCCTATCTTTCCTCTTAAAACTATCAGCAAAAAGCGCCTGTTTAGCCTGTTGTTTGCCTTCCTTATTAGTTTGCTAATTACCAAAGTCCTCGAAGCAACGTTTGTAGTAAAAATCCCCGTCTTTGGTTTCCATGATATTGTTGATATTCAGAATAAGCCAGGAGCTTTCCCATTGCCAACCGAATTAAAAAGCGACTACTACCAGCAAGACTTAGAAGCTTTTTTAGATAATTTAGTGCGAGACAACTATTGGTTTCTATCTACTCAAGAACTCTATGATTATTACCTAAGTAAACCCAGTCAAGTGTTACCCCCTGAACACTGTCATCAAAAAAAGGTAATGATTACTTTCGATGATGGCTATAAAAGCGTCTATACAAATCTCCTCCCCATCTTAGAAAGACTTGAAAATAAATATGGACAAAAAATCAAAGTAGTTTTATTTGTCAATCCCGGATTTATCGGCCGACGCGGTAAAACTTTAGACAAAGCCAACTGTAAAGAGTTACGGGAAGGCTTTGAAAAAGGTTTTTATGACCTCCAATCTCACGGACTTAACCATGAAAATTTAACCAGGATTTCTGCGAAAGCTGTAGAGCGAGAATTAGAGCAGGCTCAAATTAAATTAAGGAAATGCACTCAAGATTTAGATCCAAATCGAACAGTTGGTTCTCACCTTGCCTACCCCTATGGCGCTGTCAATAAACAAGTTGATAAGTATGTATCAAAATATTACTTATCGGGATATTTGTACAATAGCCTAAGTTTAAAGCTCGGTTTTTGGGGAACAAATCCGTATCGCATACCCAGATTGACTGCCAACAAGAAACACTCAGTAGAAAGACTGACAACAATGGCAGCAGGAGGTTGGCTGCGAAGCTTAATTAGAAGTAAATTTAAAGCGATCGACTAGAGATTTTATGAATACTAAAGACATGGTAAATCCTCAAGATATGTCTACTCCTGCTGTTAATAAACGCGCTGATGCACTAGATGCACTCAGGGGAATTGCGGTTTTAGCAATGGTTTTATCAGGCACAATTGCTCGCAAAACATTACCTGCTTGGATGTACCACGCCCAAGAGCCACCGCCTAGTCATCTCTTCAATCCTAAACTAGCTGGATTAACATGGGTAGATCTAGTTTTTCCATTCTTTTTATTCGCAATGGGGGCCGCTATACCGCTGGCTTTATCTCGCCGCATTGCCAAAGGATGGGATACAAAAAAAGTGATTTTATCTATCCTCCAAAGAGGATTTTTATTAGGCTCGTTTGCAATATTTCTTCAACATATTCGACCAACTGTCATCAATCCTAATGAGGCAAGTTCGCAAAAATGGTGGCTAGCTTTACAGGGATTTTTAATCCTGTTTTTAATGTTTGTCCGTTTACCAAAATCTTGGTTTTCCTGGCTGCGAACAGGAATAACACTTAGTGCTTGGACTTTAGGGTTTATATTCGTATCTAATATCACTTATCCAAACGGAAATGGCTTTTCTCTGGAACGCAGCGATATTATCTTGGTTGTGTTGACAAATATGGCTGTTTTTGGTTCTCTAATTTGGTTATTTACTCGCTCAAATGTGTGGTTACGAGTGGGATTGTTAGCTTTTTTGTTGGCGATGCGATTGTCTTCTGGTTCTGAAGGTTGGATTAAATTGATTTGGTCATCATCGCCTGTACCTTGGATTTTTCAATTTGATTATTTAAAGTATTTATTTATTGTAATTCCGGGTACTATTGTGGGCGATTTACTTTGCAGATGGATAGAATATTCGTCGCCGGAAGATGAAGGTCAAGCTAGATGGAATAGCTGGCGCTACTTTATTATAATGATTTTAATGTTTGTTCTCAATTTAATTCTATTAATAGGATTGCAAGCTAGATGGCTATGGCAAACTACATTATTAACGTTTGTGCTTTGTTTATTAGGATGGATTTTAGTAAAAAATCCGGGTAATACTACGGAAAACTTACTACGTAAACTTTATGGTTGGGGATTTTACTGGTTGGCTTTAGGATTATTACTGGAGCCTTATCAAGCAGGGATTAAGAAAGATTCAGCAACCTTGAGTTACTTTTTTGTGACAACGGGGTTGGCAATTTTTATGTTGATTGCTTTGACTATTTTAGTAGATTTCTTTAAAAAGAAAGCTTGGTTACAACTATTTATCGATAATGGTGTTAATCCGATGATTGGATATGCGGGTTTTGCTAATCTTATCTGGCCAGTTCTGGTTTTAAGTAAATGGGAACCTGTGATTGTAGAGATGAGTTCTACAGACCCAATTAAGGGGTTTTTGAGGGGATTTGCTTATACTTTGATTTTGGCTTTGATTGTGATGGTTTTTAGCAGATTAAAGCTATTTTTAAGGACGTGATGTAAGTCTTAATTGGAAGAGGTATTAGAAGACTGAATTTTACTTATAGCGTTTCTCAGAGTCGTGAGGTACACTTAGTAAAGTAAAACTAATTAGAGGAAAAATTGTCAATGCAACCCTATTCAATAGATTTTAGGCAAAAAATAATAGAAGTCAGAGAACAAGAAAACATCTCAATAAGAAAACTAGCAGAACGTTTTAAAGTAGCCAAGAGCTTTGTTCAAAAACTACTAAAAAGAGCTGAACAAACCGGAGATATTAGTCCTCTTACTCAAGGGGGAAGTCCACCCACAAAATTAAATAGTGAACAATTAGTGACTTTAGTAAAAATCATTGAAGAGCATAATGATGCAACTTTACAAGAATTAACTGAACTGCTTGAGGAAAAAACTGGAATAAAGGTAAGTAGAGCGACCATGGGAAGAATCAGCAATCGACTCAATTATAGTTTCAAAAAAAAACGCTCTATGCGGCTGAGAAAACCAGCGAGCGAGTGCAAAAAGCCAGAGTTGAATTTTGGGATAAAATCAGGGATGTAATGGCTGAAGACCTGATTTTTCTGGATGAATCAGGAGTTAATCTAGCAATGGTACGACTATATGGAAGAGCATTAAAAGGTCAAAGAGCGAGGGGAGAAAAACCACAAAAAGGGGGAGAAATATTTCTTTGCTATCGGCTTTATCTTTCAAAGAAGTAGTGGCTTCAAGTAATATTTATGGTGCAGTAGATGGAGTAACATTTGAAGCCTTTATCCTGACAAAGTTGGTACCTAAACTTTGGAAAGGTGCTTGTGTAGTTATGGATAATGCTAAAATTCATTTAGGAGAAATGGTGAAAAATTTTATCGAAGATGCTGGAGCAACCTTAATTTATTTATCTCCTTATTCTCCTGAATTTTCCCCAATTGAAAATTTTTGGTCAAAAGTGAAATCGATATTAAGAAAACTCAAAACTAGAAATTATTTAGACTTAATTGATGCAATTACAGATGCCATGTTACAAGTTACTCAAAAAGATATTCGTAATTGGTTTACTCATTGTTGTTATTGTACCTCACAACTCTGAGAAACGCTATAGTCTTACCCTGAATCTTCCTTAATATGATACAATTAATGAATCGTAAACTCCTTAAATACTATGACAATTGAAAATCTGGAAGCTGAATTGATGGCATTGCCAAGAGATGCTCAAGCAATATTGCTCTCGCGGCTCCTAAAACACTTGGGACAAAGTAGTGAAATCGATCCAGAAGTTGCATCTAGCTGGAGTGAGGAAGTTGAAAGACGCGATCGCGAAATGGATAGCGGCGAAGTTACTGGCATTCCGGTCGAACAAGTGTTTGATAAACGGGGTAAAGAACTTTATGAAAATGTTATCCGCGCTCAAGTAGAAACACCGGAGAATATTGGCAAGATTATTTCAATTAATGTGGAGACGGGTGAATATGAAATTGGTGAAGACTTGGTAGTAACGAGTGGCAAATTACAGGCTAAACAGGCTAATGCAATAATTTGGGCGGAACGGATTGGTTTTGATGCGGTTTACGCTGTTGGTGGTACATTGGTCAGAACGGCAGAATGATACAAGGAAATGTAGTTGGGCGACAAGCTAGAATTAGTTTAACTTTGCGTCTGCCAGAAAATTCAAATATAGAAATTGAGTGTGTTGTTGATACAGGTTTTGAAGGTTTCTTGACTTTGCCATCGACTGCGATTGCTAAACTTGCGTTGCCTTATCTTGGACAAATTAATGCAAAGTTAGCTGATAATTCTAATGTGGCAACTAATGTTTATTTGGCAACTATTTTGTGGAATGGTGTAGAAAAAGATGTTGCAGTGCTAGGAATGGGTCGTCGTCCGCTCATCGGGACTGCGCTACTTGAAGATTATCATCTCAGTATAGACTTCTGTGATGGTGGTACGGTTCTTGTGGATGATATTTTGCGATCGTGAGTCAGGAGGATTTTGATTATAATTGCGAGTGCGATCGCGCTTCTGTGAATTGCGATTAATTAGCTAGTAATATAGAAATAACTTCTAGGAGGCTATAGGTATGACAACCATCTCTAACGAACAAACAGCTATCATCCGCACAGAAAGAGGACTGACAATCGCGGGTACGCGCATCACTATCTACGACATCATGGACTATGTGACGGCTCAATATCCGCCGAAGTTTATTAGGGGATTATTTGATCTGACAGAGGCACAAATTAACGCGGCTTTAGCTTATATTGAGGCCAATCGTGCTGATGTTGAAGCTGAGTATCAACAGGTGCTTAGAGAAGCGGAGGAACTGCGGCTGTATTATGAAGAAAAAAATCGCGATTTGATTGCGAGAATTGCGGCGCAACCACCCAAACCTGGTCAAGAAGCTATTCGAGCAAAACTTCAAGCAGCAAAAGCCAAATTTAAGTCTCAGCCATGAATTTTTTAGTCGATCATAATTTGAGAGGACACGCCGTACTTCTCTCAGGTAGTATTTTAAGTAGTGGCTGGCTAGATTGGGTTCTCATTCGATTTATCACCTTTGACGAAGTGAGCCTACCAATCAATAGTGACGATCGGGTTGTTTGGCGGTTAGCTCAATCAAACCAGATGATTCTATTGACCGCCAATCGGAGTATGAAGGGTGATAACTCTCTGGAACAAGTGATGCGCGAGGAAATAACTTCTACATCACTCCCCGTGATTACTATTAGCGATGCCGATCGCTTGTTGAATGACTTTGAATATCGGGAGCGTTGTGCGATTCGTCTGGTTGAAATTGTGATTGATATTAATACTTATATGGGTGTAAGTCGGCTTTTTATCCCATGAAGTAGGGTTAAGGTTGTTAAAGAGTGCGATTGCGCTTCTTCACCGTCAAGACCATTGCTAATATTTGGACATACAAAATATTCCAAATTATTACTTTTACACCAGTTATATATCCAATCAATAGAACTATGTGTCAGAGTAGTGATCGGTGTTTTACAAAGAAGATTAAAGCCACACTCGCGAAGAATCTCTATGTTTTCGAGTACCTGTTTAAAAGATCGCCGTCCAGTTACTTTTTCGTAACTATCTTCATCGTGACCGTAAATGCTAACCTCAATCATATAAGGTGGATAACGCTTAAATATTTCGATATGCTGGGCTGTTAACTTTTCTAAGTTAGTGAAAACAGACACAATAATACCTGCCAAGCGGAGTTTTTCATAAATGGTTGTAAAATGCTGATAGTGGGTTATCGAAAGCTGAATTGTGGCAAGTCATCCAATCTTTAACCAGACGCAGCTTAGTTGAAAAAGTGCAAGTAGAAGCGCGATCGATGTTTCTCATTAATCCTGTATTCAAAGCATACATTCAGTCTAAAATATAGATCGTAATTTGAGCGCGATCGTCAATTTCTACCTCAACAATTGCATAAAAGCATTCACCGCATCATATTGATCCGCCATCCGCGAATAAAACTCGATTAATCTTAAATCCAGCTCCGGCAACAATTCACTCTTACTCACCAATTCATACCCAGTTGAACGCAAACAATAAACCGAAATCACACCATCCTCCCAAAACCAAACCTCCTGCACTCCCACTCGACGATAAATTTCCAGCGTATCAATTCCACCACTTGTCACTGTCACCTCAATCGCCAAATCTGGAACTGACTTTCGCGTACCCAAACAATAAGACTCGTCTGGTTCTTTCCGCGCCCCCAATTCCTTCATCCCAATCGTCGTACTACCACGCCCATAAAAACGAATGTTTTTCATCCGCATATAAATCTCTACAAGCTGACCTAAAGTTTTTTTAGGTTCTTCATGTTCCTCAGATAAAGGAGCCATAATTTGTAAACACCCATCCAAATAAGTTAAACGTGCGCCTGTTTCAGCCAAATCTACATCCAACTTTTCCAGAGTCTCCCACGTCACATTTGACAGCAAAGCTCTACCTTTATTCAATTCAGCCTTAGAAATTGCGATAACCATCTGACTCACCTTTCGCGATCGCTTTTCCATAAAATAGCACGTCTAAATCAATTGTGTAATTTTGTAGGGGCAATACTCTGCGTGAAGCGTAGCTATCGCTGTCAGGAGTAGGCACGGAGATACTACCCTACAACTTTGTAAGAACTATCTAGACGTGCTATGCCGTATTAAGTATAGAATTGGTAGCATAGAAGAAACTGCAATCCCATTAAAGGTTAGCTAAGATTATGATATCCGATCGCAAAATAAATTGGCAATCTGCCAATTTAAAAGCAATTCAGCAGCGACTCGCTTGGCTACAAACACAAGCAGATGGAATCCTTTATTGCGAACCTTCAGGAGTTCACTTTGTGATAGTTAGAAAAGATAAATCTCAGGTGAGATTAGCTTTAGTAGAAAAGATTAATTTAAACACGGATTTAGTGCAATCGGTGTTTAACTTAAATAATCCCCTAGATTTAGTCTCCGCTTACACTCAAGCAATGCTGTTAAGTTTAGTCTGGAAACCTGAACCGCAGAAAATTTATATTGCTGGCTTTGGCGGTGGGAGGATTCCCCTAGTTTTACATCATTATTTCCCTGATGCTGCGATTGAATGTGCTGATATTGAGCCAACTGCGCCTGCGGTTGCGGAAAAGTTTTTCGGAGTACAATTTAATGATAAACTTCAATTGGTAATTCAAGATGGAAGAGAGTATCTTGAGCAAAAAAATCAAGATATTCAGTATGATATAATTATGACTGATGTATTTTTGGGCAGCGGTTATATGCCGCAGGGATTAGGAACAAAGGAATTTTATCAACTTTGCGAACAACACTTGTCAAGAGATGGAGTTATTGCAGTTAATCTGCTGCAAAGGGATGAGTTCTATGCTGAAAAAGTAAAGACTATCCAAAGTGTATTTGCACAAATATATATATGTCTTTGGAATCAAGTTAATAGTATTATTATTGCTACTAATAGCAGTGCGATTGATAAAAATGAAATTATGGCAAGAGTCAACTATCTACAAGATTATCATCAGTTTTCCTTTTCTTTAGTAGATAGAGCTGTTGAGATCGAAGCAGGTAAAGAATTGTCGGAAATTGTCCCTAATTTAGACAAAGCTCAAGTTTTAAGGGATGAGTCGCCGCCTGCGGGTTATTTTAACTCCTGGTTATACTAATTCTGAAAAGTATTGCTACAATCCTGATGTTGGGTTTCACTTCGTTACACCCAACCTACTATTATCACTAATTGCTAACAGTTAACCGTTAACAGTTAACCGTTAACAAGCTATATACACTCCTTCATTCGCTTTTCTAGGCGCTCTAGCAATGTATCTACGTCCGTTGCAACTTGCTCAAAACAACTAGCGAGTGGGAGTTCCGGTTCAAATTGGATCATTTTAACTTGACCTTCACCAATGCTAATAATCACCACTTCTTTTTCAGGATCGTGAGCATCTAAAACTCCCAAAATCTCCTGAATATGATCCTTCACATTCCGGTTCAGCGTTTCTATCGCTTCTCTGCTACAATAGACGAAATGCGGTGTTGGTTCAATATCAATTCCCAGAGTTTGATCGCTTTCTTTACCACGTTCTAACAATAGCCCCCAAGCTAAAGCAGCTATTTCTTGCTGATTAGCTTTAATGAATTTATCTAATTTCCGTCGCCAGTTGTTTTCGTCTCGATCCTGCTGAGGGACACCAAATAATAACATTTTATCCTCTTGTTTATTGTCAATTAGGAAATAATAAGTAGGCGGATATAATTAAACTTAACTATCTCCTTGCAAACATCAGTATATCATTATGACTACAACTCTGTCATGGTGAGCTAAGCGAAGCAATCTCAAGAATTTGGGATTATTTCACTGCTTTGACAACGACTTTAATATATTTTCGCCATGACTAAAGAATACATATATTCGCCTACTTACTCCCCTACAATATTTGATTTTAAACCAGATTGGACGCGCCAAAGTGCGGCATAAACTGCATTTTGTTCCAGCAGTTGTTCGTGCCTTCCCCATTCTACCAGCCTTCCTTGTTCCATTACATAGATACAGTCAGCATTGCGGACGGTAGAAAGACGATGTGCGATCGCGATCGTTGTCCGATTTTTCGTAATCCGTTCCAGGGATCGCTGAATTGCTGCCTCAGTTTCATTATCTACGGCCGATGTCGCTTCATCAAGGATCAAAATAGGCGGATTCTTCAAAACTGCCCGCGCGATCGCAATCCGCTGCCTCTGTCCCCCCGACAATTTTTGACCTCGCTCCCCTACAATTGTCTCATAACCTTGCGGCAATTCCTTAATAAATTCCTCCGCTTCCGCAATTTTAGCCGCTAACGCGATTTGTTTAGGCGTTGCGTCAAAAGTGCCATAGGCGATATTTTCTGCTACCGTACCGTGAAATAGAAATACATCCTGACTCACTAACCCAATCGCCCGTCGTAAATCCTTCAAATTCAGTTTATTTAATTCTATTCCATCCAGCGTAATCTTACCTGATTGTATCTCGTAAAACCTTAATAATAATTTCACGAGTGTACTTTTTCCCGAACCAGTCGAACCCACAATCGCAATAGTTTTACCTGCGGGAATCTTAAGAGAAAAATACCTAATTACTGGCTGTCTTTGATGATAAGCAAAGGTGACATTTTCAAATTCTAACTCTCCTCTGACAGAACTAATTGGCAAGCGGAGATCTCCCGTAGGGATCGTAGTCGGAGTATCCAGTAAATTCATCACTCGATTTGTAGAGGCCATCGCCCGTTGATACTGATCGAGAGTGTCCCCCAACCGCGTCAAAGGCCAAAGCAAGCGCTGTGTTAAAAATACCAATACGCTATAAGTACCGACGGACATTCTACCCGCGACTGTTTCCATGCCACCAACTAGCAAAGTCGCTGTAAAACCCAACAAAATAATTACTCGAATTATGGGAATAAAAGCAGCAGAAAGCACAATTGCGCGACGGTTACTTTGCCGATAAGCTTCGCTTTCTTTCTCAATCCGCTTAATTTCATACTCTTCGGCGGTAAAACTTTTAATGGTTGTAATCCCGCTTAAATTATTTGCTAATTGGCCGTTAAGTAAACCTACTTTTTCCCGCACATCGGCATAACGGGGAGCAAGATATCCCTGAAAAGCAATCGAACCCCAGATAATAAATGGCATCGGTAACATAGCGAACCAAGCTACATTGGGAGAGGCCAGAAAGAAAGCACCACCGATAATGATTACGGTGGTCACAAGTTGGAGTAAGTCATTTGCGCCACTATCTAAAAAGCGCTCCAATTGATTGATATCATCGTTAAGTATGGACATCAATCCGCCCAAACTTCGCTCTTCAAAATAAGCTAATTCTAATTCTTGGAGGTGAGTATAGGCATTGATGCGTAAGTCATGTTCAATGTTCTGAGCCAAATTTCGCCATAACCAATCATAGGCATATTCAAAAACAGATTCTAATCCCCAAACAATGAAACTGAGGAGAGTAAGTATTAACAGTTGGGAAAAGACATCCTGTACGCCCCATTGAGCTATGAATGAATTTTCTTTTTTTACTACTACGTCAACTGCTGCACCGATTAAAGCCGGGGGTGCTAAGTCGAAGATTTTATTTAAAATTGAGCAAATACTTGCCAGCCAAATTTGCACGCGATAACGTCGTCCATATTTCAGCAGGCGATTGAGAGGAGGTTTAGATTTAGGTAGATTGGGTGACAATTTAGGATTGAGGTAAGTGGGTAAATTTCAGATTTTGTACTACTTTTTATCACCCGCCAGGGAATTTATTCCCTGGTTAATAGCGAAAGTCGGTTAAAACTTAGATTTTATACTATTGTCAGTAAAGGACTCAATCGCTGTGTGGGGGCGGGTTTTTTAGCCTTTGCAGTACCGTTAAAGCTGTTGGCGAACCCGCCCCTACAGGTTTTTGCGAATGGTACAAGAGCTGAATTTTAACCTACTTTCGCTATTAAGCGGGGACTTTCTTCCCCGATCGCCTAACGGGTAGATTAAGAGTCAACAACTACTTTGATTTTGACGTACCTAGAGCGTCTTTAATTACGCTTTAAATGTCAACACTGGTTGCATTATAGCCACGATGTCAACCATTTTAGCTTCAACTTGAGCGTCGATCGCTGGTTGAATTGGTTTGTAAGCGGCTGGGGCTTCTTCAATTCTACGCTCCTGGCGTAAAGTAATGCAATCCACCCCAGTTAAACCCAATTTTTCTTCTGTTTTGTCGGCCCCTTGGCGGGTGAGATCGAAGCGCGATCGCGCTCTACCTGCACCGTGAGATGCTGAATTGAGAAATTGGGGGTTTCCCAGGCCAACCAGCAGGTAAGACGGCGCACCCATCGAACCGGGGACGATCGCAGGCTGTCCAGAATGTGCGGGACAAGCGCCTTTGCGCGTTACCCAACCGGCACCTTCAACTAAGGTGATATTGTGCGGCAAATCGTAGACTAAAGGGGCCTCGATATCGCCATAAACTTGTCGCAGGCGCAAACGTAGCAATTCTGCTAACAGCAGGCGGTTGAGAAAACCATAGTTAGCGGCGGTTGCTTGTGCTTGTAGGTAGTCTGCAACGAGGTTGGGGGTGTCGTGGGCTGAAAGGGGGAAAAGCCGAGATTCGGGGGTTTTGAGGTGCTTTGGCCACGCTTCCTGTGCGCGATCGCGCCACATTCCGCCGATGTATTTGCCGACATTGCGCGATCCTGAGTGAATCATAAAGGCGAGTTGACCCGATCGCACTCCCCAATTGTAAGCATAAGCCTTGTCTACAACTTCCTCAACTACCTGAATTTCCACAAAATGATTACCACCGCCAATGGTTGCAAGTCCGCCGTCGCGCACGATTCCACTGCTGGGTACGAGTTCGGCGGGGGCCCATTTTACATCCCCATTCATGGAACCGCCTAAGTAGACGCGATCGCACTCCTTGGCTAACTGCGTCCAGTCGGAATCGATCGCACTGCCAGTTGCCTTGTCCAGCATACCATCCAGCCATCCGGGAATGCCGTATTGGAACATAGAACGAGCGGTTTTGGCTGTCATCGCCACATCGCGAGTACCAAAAAAATAGTCGCCTTTCATCAATTCCACGAAGCGATCGCGCTGGGCGAGGAAGCGATCGATCGTCAAGTCAGCAACGTGCAACCGCATCCCGCAGTTGATGTCTGAACCGACAGCAGCAGGAACGATAATTCCTTGTGTTTCCACAACAGAACCGATCGCAACTCCTGCATCACCTGGATGAAAATCTGGAGTCGCGATCGCGCAGCAAACACAACCACCTTTGGGATGGCTAACTTGAGCTAAATTCGCCAATTGTTTAAACGCTTTTGCTTCCACTGGGAAACCCTCTGGGAGCAAAATTTCTGCTGTTTTAGCAGCGCGATCGTCCCCGTCAAATTTTAGGGAACTATTGAGACAAATTGAGTAAACTTTGTTGTTGTAACTGACATCCAAACCCTCACGAGCTAAAGCCCGCAGGAGCCGATTGAGATTTTTTGGCTGCTGCATAAGTAGTTTCTGGCAAGTTGCAGAGCAACCTCCATGAAGCGATGATTTTTGAAGAGTTAAAAGACTTAGGTTCAGCAGCCGCAGTCTTTTGTAAAAAAGTTGAAGGCAACTTTTTACATTACCTATATCCTGCCCTATAATTTTAGAGATGTCAACTGCATGACAAAAAAGTTAAAATAACATTAACACTTCGCTGTAAACTTAAACTATTATGACTACTTTAATTTCCCAAGTCCGCCAAGGCGCGATCGCTAACAAGTTACCCAAATGGATACCCGCCACTTGGGAGGATTACTTGGTATATCGCGACGATCCTACCCTTGAGAGAGTCAGACTGTTTTTTAATGGTAACTACCTTTTTGTTGATGATATGAGTGGCGAAGGAATTAATCATGCTAGCATCAATAACCTATTCACGATGCTATTTTTTATCTGGTTTAGTCGCCAAGTAGTACAAACAGCTAGCTCTCTGGGAGGCTGTTTAATCGAAAAGCCAAACACGCAAGCCGCCTCACCAGATTTAGTTTTATACATTGGTGAAGGTGTGCCCCAATGGCAAGAAGGAGAACCGCGATTAATTAATTTGAATCAATGGCGAGTTCCCGATTTAGTAGGGGAAGTTGGAGATACTACTCTAGCCACAGATTTAGATGAAAAAAAGAAACTTTATGCGGATTTAGGTATCCCTGAATATTGGGCAATTGATGTTAAGGGAAAACGAGTCTTCGCCTTCCGTTTACAGTCAAGTGGAATTTACGAACAAATACAAGAATCTGTAGCTTTATCGGGCTTACCAATTGCTTTGCTAGAAGAAACTTTAGAGCGTTTAAATCAAGGGACTAATATTAGTGCGGCTAATTGGTTTGCACAAGCGATCGCGACCATGAGTGCTGAGTAAGTAGAAGGAAGAAGGAAGAATATTTATAAAGTCAGCTTTTTAGCCATCCTTATCTTATGTTTATTAGGTGGATTTACTTAACTGACATCAATCTGTGTGTCAGAGTGAAAATGCGATTTTTACCTCAAATCGGATATTTCTTACAAAACTTTATATATAGCCACCCCCAAGTTAGTTAAGACATTATGAGTTCCACCAAACTCCCTAATTCTATTTCCATCTTCCCCTCTCCCCATCTTCCCCATCTTCCACATAACTTCCCCATCTTCCCCATCTCCCCTATCTCCCCCATCTTCCCCATCTTCCCCATCTTCCCCATCTTCCCCATCTCCCTCATCTCCCCCATCTCCTCTGCCCCCCTGCCCCCCTGCTCCCCCGCTCCCCTGCCCCTCTGCTCCCCAAATCTCCTGATAGAGACGGTTTACGATATCTTGCTCTGCGACTTCCAGCAAACAGCACTTGTAAGGGTTAACTGGGTGTTGGAATAGGGCCCGTGTGAGCTGCACCCGCGTATCCCGAATCAGTTCAGATTGATGAGGGTATTGCTGCATTAATTGATTCCAGTCTCCCGGTTCCAGACAAACCGTCAAGCGATCGCGAGTCCACGCTTCTAAGTCGTCAGCACCGTCAATCACTGTCGGGATACCGTTTGGCAATCGCTTCTCGGCTCTTAAACGGTCTTCTAGCCAAGATTTGGGTTCTATCAAGAGTAGCCCTTCAAAATCTGGAGGACAGGGGTAGGTATGAATTGGCTTCTTGGTTTGAAGCCATTGTTGTAAGCGGGGAATTTCCACCTTCAACAAGTGTTGTTGTAGGGATGCGGATGCTACCAAAACAGCAGGTTTTGGCCACATCAACAGGGGCATCAAATAGCTGACTCGATACCGCTGATAGCGATCGCTTGGGGAGAAGCCTGTCTGGATCAGAGCGCTGCGCCCCAGTCGCAATGCTCGCGCTACTAGCCGTCCCATTGTCAAATGATGCGGCCAGCGAGGCTCGGAGTGCGATCGCAGGAAATATAAGAGCGAATTATGGACTTCTACCTCATTCATAAAATTAAAAATTAAAAATTTACTAACATTAGTCCCAAGGTATCCTTACCGTCCAGAGGGCGGCGTTACATCAGCGATCGAAGTTCTTTCTTAATTAATTAAGATAATAAAAACTCTCTATAAAATCACTAAATTTATTACCGCTGGGCAAAGTGTATTTATTAGCATGAGCCGTGAGAAATCTTTTACCAAAATTTTGGTTGAACTGCACTGTCAAAGTTTGTTCGCTAGAATTTTTCAAAATAGTCTGAGTAGGAGATTGAAAAAATTTAATCTTTGATTCGCCATTCAGGGCTGGCATAATTTTTTTCAACTCGCTTACTTTATTAATCCCTTCATTCATTGCCGTACATAACTGTACTATCCGTTTTTTATCTATATTTTGTAATTGCAGATTTCTTGCTAAGAAAATCACATTCTTTTGAGTTAAGACAGCATCATAAAACGGCAGAATTGCAATGCAACCAACTGGCAATAAATGCTCATCGCTATCTATTATAAACGTTAGAGTAGTTTTGCGGTAGCCAACTTCAATACTCGGAGGACGGGAGAGCACGGCATAATGCTCAGCTATTTCCTGATAAAGACCTGCTAAAACGCGATTAGCCTCGTGTTCTAAAGCGGCATCGACAATAATTTTAACCGTAGGTGGCTTGTGGGTAAAAAACTTTTTTGATTCTTCTGGCGATCCAAAACGGTAAACCTGACTGTTATCTCCGTTAGAACTAAGATCGACCCACTCGCAAGTAACTTCTTCTGCTTTAATACCAAACCGGGGGACATCGTAAAGTTTCGCCCCGCTTAAAGTCGATCCTGACAAGTCAGCACCAACCCAATCCGCGCCGTTCAAATTCGCTAAAGTTAAATCAGCGTGAACCAAACTAGCATTAGTTAAATTAGCATTGCTAAGATTAGCTCCGTAGAGATTTGCCCCGCTTAATTTTGCTTCATTGAGATCGGCTCCGCGCAGATTTGCTCCACTAAGATCGGCCCAGCGGAGATTAGCTCCGCTCAAATTTGCTCCGCTTAAATTTACCTGACATAAGTTTGCTTGTCTGAGGTCTGTACCACTAAAATCGGCCCCATTTAAATCAGCCTTAGAGAGGTCAGCTCCATGCAAGTTTGCTAATTCAAAGTTAGCTGCTGTTCCTGATGCTCCTCTAAGATTTGCGCCGCTGAGGTTTGCTTCGCTGAAGTTAACTTCTGTGAGTTTTGCCTCTCTTAAATCGGCTCCTGTGAGGTTAGCTTTGCTAAAGTTAGCTTTACTTAGTTCGGCTCGTATTAACTCTCCTCTAATCAGTGCTGCTCCCATTAATTGTGCTTCGCTTAAGTCGGCTCGGACTAAGTTGGCGACGTTGAGGGTAGCTCCTTGTAAGATTGCTCGCACGAGATGGGAACTGCTGAGTCTCGCAACATTAAGATTGGCGTTACTGAGATTAACTTCGTTCAAGTTTGCGCCGCTAAGATTAGTGACAAATAAACTGGCTTCACTCAAATTTGCTTGGCTGAGGTTGATTCGGCTCAAATTAGCTTCATTGAGGTTGATTCCGGTAAAATTTCTTTCTCCTTCTGTATATTTCTTGACAAGTTCGTATCTTTTCAGGAGTTCCTCAGCTTCCATTATGTCTACCTTTTACGCTGTATTTACTAATTTTAGATGGGAATTTTTTACAACTGGCAAGACGTTGATAACGTTGTTGAATTGCTGAAACCATTGTTTCGCTTGCATTCGCTTTCCCTTGTTAATTCTAATTTTTGCTATCAATTGCTAAGTAGGGCAATCTCAAAGCTAACTACTCATTAAACTGATGGAAACTTTTGATAAAATCAACTACCATGTTAATCGGAGGCATCGTAAACTTTTGAGCTTTAATTGAAGGGGTAGTAGAGTTCTTGCTCAAACCAGGTAAAACCATTAAATGCCTGCCAAAATCTGGATGGTGGTAGATCGTCAAACTCTGAGCGCTAGAATTTGTAAGTACCGTCTGAGTAGGAGCTTTAAAAAAGCTGGATACTGCTTCATTTTCTTGGAGAATTGGCTGAATTTTGAGTTCTCCCATTTTTCTAATGGTTTGAGTTAGGGATACGCTCAATTGCGCTACCCGATTTGAGACTCTGACTCCCAGGTTGTTGCTATTTTGGGGTTGCAGCATCCTGAGTATTGTAATGATATTTTTCTGAGTGGAGGCTGCATCGTTAAAGGGAAGTATGCCAACGTAACCAGTAGAAAATAATTGTTCGTCATTTTCTATACTAAACGATAAAATCGTTCGGCGGGGGTTTACTTCTATACTCGGTGGATGGCTCAAACCTGCGTATTGCTGCGCGATTTGACGGTAAGTAGCGGCTAGGGCAAAGTTAGCATCGGGTTCTAAGGGTCTATCAATGATAATCTGAACGGTAGGCGGTGTGGCATTAAAAAATTTGTGGGATTCTTCGGGGGTGAATCGTTGGACTTGGCTGCGATCGCCATTAGGACTTAGGTCAACCCAATCGCAGGTAATGTCGTCAGCTTTTAGGCCAAATCTGGATACGCCATAAAGTTTTGCTCCCGTTAAAGCCGCCCCTGTTAAGTCTGCTCCTACCCAATCTGCTCGAATTAAATTAGCTTGGGTTAAATCTGCGTGAACTAGAATCGCATTTAAGAGATTGGCACTGCTCAAATTGGCTCCGTATAAGTTGGCTCCGCTCAATCTCGCTTCGTCTAAGTCAGCGCCAGTTAAGTCGGCTCCATTTAAGTCGGCCCATCTGAGGTTAGCGCCTCTCAAATCTGCGCCGCTAAGGTTGGCTTGAGAGAGGTTGGCTTGTCTGAGTTCGGCGTTGCTGAGATTGACTCCTCGGAGGTCGGCACGGTTCAGGTCGGCTCTGTGCAAGTTAGCTCGTTCTAAGTTGGCAGAAACTAGGGATGAGCCTCTGAGGTGAGCGCCACTGAGGTCGGCTTGCTCTAGATTGGCTTGTCTGAGGGTGCCTTCTCTTAAGTCTGCTTCACTGAGGTTCGCACCGCTTAAGGAGGCGTTGCTCATGTCGGCTCGAATGAGCTCTGCTCTAATCAGTGTCGCTTCGCTGAGGTCGGCGGAGTTAAGGTCGGCTCGAATTAAGTTGGCCACATTGAGGATAGCACCGCTGAGATTGGCTCTGCTGAGGTTGGCTCCGCTGAGTCTGGCGACGTTGAGCTTGGCTTTCCTAAAGTTAACGTCGCTGAGGTTGGCTCCGCTCATGTTGGTGAGGCTCAAAATCGCTTCGCTGAAATTCGCGCCGCTGAGGTTGACTCTGCTGAGGTTCGCCTCGCACAAGAGGATGGCTGTAAAGTCTCTTTCTCCTGCGGCATATTTTTTTAGGAGCTCTTCAGCATCCATACCTTTCTCTTTTCCTGATTAATTAGGTAGAACAATGCTCGATCGTGCCAAGTTTTTGACCAGAATAGGCATGAGCGATCGCATAAATGCACAAAAATAGATTGAGACTGACACCCCGATCGCAATAATTCCAAAAACGGTGGAACAACCGATCCCTCATTTCTGTCCGATCGTTATTTTAACCGATGTGGAGCAGAAGAAAATTAAAAGTTAAAAATTAAAAATTAAAAATTAAAAATTTAAAGATATTGAAAAGCTAAAATTATATCGATATAGTTATAATTAGTTTGTAAAGTAAATTAATCTATAATTTCCATTGAATAATGCCTCATTTGTACATAATTGGTGGTGCAAACGGTTCTGGGAAAACTACGGCTGCCAGGGAAATACTACCCTATTTCCTAGAAGTTATTGAATATGTCAATGCTGACGAAATAGCGGCGGGTCTTTCTCCCTTTAACTCTGAATCTGTGGCTATTCAAGCGGGAAGATTAATGTTAGAAAGACTACAAACCTTAGTCAAAGCTGAGGCTGATTTTGCTTTTGAAACTACTCTAGCTGCTCGCAACTTTGCCAGATTCTTAAGAGAATGTAAAACCAAAGGTTATATAATCAATTTAATTTATTTTTGGTTACAAAGTCCAGAATTAGCGATTGCACGGGTAAGGCGGCGGGTAGAAAGTGGCGGCCATAATATCCCTGAAGATACTATCCGCCGTCGCTACGAACGGGGACGGAAAAACTTAATAGATTTGTATTTACCTCTTTGCGATACTTGGATACTCTATGATAATACTGGAAGTGAACCTCAATTAGTTGCCGCATCGGGTAACAATCAAGAAGCGATTATTTATGAACCCTCAATCTGGAATCAAATCACCGTCGGATAATAAACCGCAAATTCCCCTAACAGAACTCCATCAAAAAATTGATGCTGGGGTTAAAACTGCGATCGCTAAGGCTATAGAAAGACACCGGAAGTTAGGGGAATCTATTAGCATTTGGGAAGATGGAAAGGTTGTCACTTTAACCGCAGATAAAATCCCTCCCCTGAAAATAGATAATAGCTAAAGTGTCAATAGATTCAGGACGAAAAATATGGACGTTGAAGAACTAAGTAGAAGGAAGAAGGATTTAGTTATCTAGGAGAGAAGGAAGAAGGTTTATACAGTCAGCTTTTTAGCTATCCTTAGCTTATGTTTAATTAGGTGGATTTACTTATTTCACTTTCATCAAAAGTAAAGAGCATGGTAGGCCAAGCGCAGTACCTTCTAAGCCAGTTAACAGTTAACAGTTAACAGTTAACAATTCACACATCCGCATTATGAAATCCTTTAATAAAATCAACCATATCGCTAATAGGAGTTATAGCCATTTTAGGGACTTCAGCTAACTTACTTCCCGCAGAATTAGACGGATTGTGTTTTTTAATTAATCGCTTTCCAAAGGCGGGATGATGATAAACACTAAGCCTCTGATCGCGGGAATTAATTAATACCATCTGTGTAGGAATTTGGAAAAAATTAATACTATCTCCAATCTTAGGAAAAGAAGTTGATATTTTAATTTGGTCAACTTTGCTGATAGCTTGATTCAACGCTTTACTTAATTGCTGGACGTGCTTAGATTCTTTAACAGAAAGATTTCCAGCATCGTGAGCTTGAATCA
The DNA here is from genome assembly GCF_000180455.1 of Kamptonema sp. PCC 6506. NCBI lineage: Bacteria > Bacillati > Cyanobacteriota > Cyanophyceae > Oscillatoriales > Microcoleaceae > Kamptonema > Kamptonema sp. PCC 6506. The sequence goes on along the minus strand of NZ_CACA01000295.1, from coordinate 8,394 downwards.
TTTTCATCAAGGCAATTAGATTTTTCTGGGTAATAGCAGCATCATTAAAGGGAATAATCGCCACGTAAGCTGTACCAAATAATTGGTCGTCGCTGTCCATTTTAAAGGCGATAACTGTACGCCTAGAACTGACTTCTATACTCGGCGGTTGAGCTAGACCGGGATATTGCTTAGTAATTTGATAGTAAGTTGCAGCGAGGGCAAAATGAGCGGCTTGGTCTAAAGGCGCGTCAATTATAATCCTAACTGTGGGTAAGGTTTCGTGAAAAAATTGCTCTACTCCTCCGGCTGTTAACCAGTAAATTTGGCTGTGATCCCCATTGGGACTGAGGTCAACCCACTTGCAGGTCATGCCTTCTGTTTTGATACCTAGTCGCGATACGGCGTGCAGTTTTGCTCCTGTTAAAGTGGCTCCTGTCAAGTCTGCTCCTACCCAATCTGCTTTAATTAAATAGGCGTTTGATAGGTCGGCGTGAACGAGGCTGGTGTTAAGTAAGTTGGCATTGCATAAGTCCGCTCTGCTGAGGTCGGCTCCGCTCAATTTGGCTTCGCTGAGGTCGGCCCATCGGAGATTGCAACCGCTAAGGATTGCCCAGCGGAGATTTACGCCGCTGAGGTCGGCTCCACTGAGGATGGCTTGGGTGAGGTTGGCTTGTCTGAGTTCTGAACCTCGGAGGTCAGCATGGCTGAGGTCAGCGCGGCTGAGATCGGCTCCTTGGAAGTTGGCTTCTACGAGCAGAGCTTCTGTTAAAGATGCTCCGCTGAGGTGTGCGCCTCGGAGGTTGGCTTGGGTAAGATCGGCTTTTCTGAGGGTTGCTTCTGTAAGAGTTGCACCGCTAAGGTTTGCGCCGCTAAGGTTTGCACCGCTGAGTTCGGCTCTAATCAGTTCGGCTCTGATCAGTTTGGCTCTGATCAGTATGGCTCCTTTGAGGTCAACGCGAACTAGGTAGGCTACGTTGAGGTCAGCGTCGGTTAAGTTGGCTTCGCCGAGGTGGGCCCCGCTGAGTCGAGCAATATTCAGTTTGGCTCCTGTGAGGTTTGCTCCGCAAAGATTTGCGCCGCTGAGGTTGGCTACACTCAGATTTGCACCGCTAAGGTTGATGCCGCTGAGGTTGACTCCGCTGAGGTTAGCCTCATTGAGATTGGCTTCAGAAAAGTCTCTTTCTCCGGCGGCGTATCTTTTTAGGAGTTCTTCAACTCTCATTTAAAACCTCCCGGTTGACTCCCGTTATAGCTACTGCTGGAGGGGAGAGCACTGGGAGAAATATTCACTAAAAATATATCCCATGAATATTGGAATTGTAGGACTGGGTTTGATTGGGGGGTCGATGGCATGGGATTTGCGATCGCTTGGGTTTCAAGTTTTAGGGGTATCGATGCGAGAACAAACCTGTCAGAAAGCGATCGCTAAAGGAATTGTAGATGATGCCAGCATGAGTCTGTCTTTAATGGCTACCGCTGATGTGATTTTTATTTGTACGCCAATAGGTGCGATCGCATCCACAGTAGAACAGTTAGTTCCCCACCTTTCCTCTGCTGCCATTGTAACGGATGTGGGTTCAGTAAAAGCGCCTGTGGTGCAGGCTCTCTCAGAACTCTGGCCTAATTTTGTCGGGGGACATCCGATGGCGGGAACGGCGGAAAGTGGCATTGATGCTGCTGTGCGAGATTTGTTTGTAGACAGACCTTATGTAATTACTCCTACCCAGACTACGCCTAAGCTAGCAGTGGAGAAGGTAGAAGAGATTGCGCGATCGCTCCGAGCTCGAATTTACCGGTGTCGTCCAGAAGACCACGACCGAGCAGTTGCTTGGATTTCTCACCTGCCTGTAATGGTCAGTGCGAGTCTAATTACTGCTTGTACCAGTGAATTTGACCCTGATATTGTCAGGTTAGCACAACAGTTGGCGAGTTCGGGTTTCCGCGATACAAGTCGGGTGGGAGGTGGTAATCCTGAGTTAGGAGTGATGATGGCTAAGTATAACCAAAAGGAGTTATTGCGATCGCTCAACTCCTACCGCGAACACCTCGACGAATTAATTAACAGCATTAAACAGGAAGATTGGCAAGCTTTACAACAAAATCTTGAGCAAACTCAACAAGCAAGAGGAAATTTTGAATTTTAAGTTAGTTGTTAGTTGTTAGTTGTTAGTTATTAGTTATTAGTTATTAGTTGTTAAGAGATGATTCGGCGATTGAAATCGCTACTACACAAACGAAGTCCGCCTGCGCGGACTAAGAAATAAAGGGGTATTTAAGCTAGATTTAGTTACCATGCCAATTCTCAAAAATTTGGCAACAGTAATAACCGTAGGTTGGGTAAAACGAAGTGAAGCTCAACTATTTGCTAACAGTTAACAGTTAACAGTTAACAACTAACAGTTAACAGTTAACAGTTAACAAATTAAGTAGATTGCAATTCATCCAAACGAGCTAAAACTTCTTGAGAGTGGATTGCCGGATTGACCTTAACAAAAGTCTCCCGCAAAATACCATCGGGATCGATAATAAAGCTGTGCCGTGCCGATATAAAACTCATCCAAGAACCGTAAGCTTTACTAACTTTACCATCAGTATCAGCTAACAGCGGAAACTTCAAACCTTCGGAGTCGCAAAATTCAGCATGAGATTCGATATCATCAACACTAATACCCAAAATTTCAGTATTCTTACCCCGATACTTCGGTAAATCTTGCTGAAATCTACGAGCTTCCAAAGTACAGCCAGAGGTAAAATCTTGAGGATAAAAATAGACAACTAGCCATTTCCCCCGATAATCAGAGAGAGATATTTTTCCCTTGCCGCTGTTGGTAGGCAAAGTGAACTCAGGTGCAGGTTGATTCACTGCGGGCAGCTTGCCGCCGAGAGCAAGGGCAGGGGGAACAAAATTTAAGCTAAGGAAGACTAGACAAATGGCAAAAAAAATGCTCAGAAAATTGCGTCTGGAGGTCATAAATTGCGAAGGACAACTCTACTTAAAATAAGTTTACAGTTATCTGATTAAATAAGTAAAGGCAATGTTTAAATAAACCAAAGAGGAAACAAAAGCATTGCTTTTAACCCCTAAAACACTTATCAATCAAAGGAGAAATTAACAAATGGCAGAAGTACAGCCATTATCAGGCAATGCGATCGTAGTAATGATGGTCAAGAACCAACCGATTGCCATCGAAGTCAACGGGACAGACGCACCCATTACAGCAGGTAACTTTGTTGACCTAGTTGAGCGCGGTATTTACGAAGGGGTAATGTTTCACCGAGTGATCCGCGAACCCGATCCTTTTGTGGTTCAAGGGGGCGATCCCCAAAGTCGAAATACCAGCATTCCTGCAAGTCAATTAGGAACCGGTGGTTTTGTTGACCCAGATACTAACGAAGTGCGTACAATTCCCTTAGAAATTAAGCCGCAAGGGGCCGCACAACCTGTTTACAATCAGACAATTACACAACAGCCACAATTATCACATACTCGCGGTGTCATAGCAATGGCACGTGCTACAGCTCTCGATTCTGCTTCTTCGCAGTTTTATTTTGCTTTAGCAGACTTGCCATCTTTGAACGGCGATTATGCAGTATTTGGAACTGTGAGGCAAGGGTTAGATATAGTCGATCAAATTCAGCAGGGCGATCGCATTTCTACTGCTAAAGTAGTTCAAGGAATTATCCCCAGTCGAGTTTCAACTGTGATTAGAGATAATACTTTGTTGAATAATTTCATCAATAAAGTCAATCTCGCAAATTTGCCTTTGAGATTCTCAACATTATCTGAGGGAACTGATACTGTTCAACTCACAGTGCAAGACTCTCAACAAAATACTAGCGGTATTCAAGCTGGTGCGGGTAATGATAGAGTAACTGGGTCAAGTGTTAGCGATGTTATTAACGGGAATCAAGGCAACGATACTCTCAGCGGTGAAGGTGGCGATGATTATCTCCGAGGAGGAAAAGATGATGATTCGCTCTCTGGGGGTGTTGGCAATGATATTCTCAGTGGTAATCAAGCCAATGATAGTTTAGATGGCGGTGCCGGAGATGATTTTCTCCGAGGAGGAAGAGGCAATGATGTTTTAACAGGTGGTGATGGTAATGATATTCTCATCGGCGATTTAGGCAACGATACTCTCACTGGTGGAGGTGGTGCTGATACCTTTGTCCTGATATTAGGTGAGGGTTTAACTCTGGATACAACAACAGATAGAATTTTGGATTTCAATCCGGGAGAAGGCGATCGCATTGGTGTAACGGGCAATTTATCAAGACTGACATTTACTCAATCTGGTAGTGATACTTTAATTCAATTTTCAGGTTCTACTTTGGGAATTGTGCAAAATGTTGCATCGGGAATTGTCCAGAGTTCAGTTTTTGCTATTGATGGCACTAATGTCTCTCTTCCAGATAGTTTACCACCAGGAGATGCAGCCCTCAGAATTGGTTAAGTGTTAATTGTATAGCACTTTAAGGTCGCCGTATTGCCTGCTACTATCTGTACGCAGGCGATATGCTTATGCTATACTAAACTAATTTAGCACAAATCTCTTAACCTTTTTGATATGTCACGAAGTCAGATTCGTAAATGTTTCTATTCAGAGAATACGAAATATTTCTACACAAAATTATACCATGCTCTTCTACTAGCTGTACCTTTCTCTTTACTTTCCGGTCGAGTTACAGCACAAATTATCCCCGATAACACACTTCCTAATAATTCTACAATTGCTCCTAATGGTAATAGTTTAACTATCAATGGTGGTACGTCAGCCGGTAGCAATCTTTTCCATAGTTTCAGTGAGTTTTCACTCCCCACTGGTTCAGAAGCTTTTTTTAATAATGCTAGTAATATTCAAAATATTTTCAGTCGGGTTACAGGAGGAAAAATTTCTAATATTGACGGCTTAATTCGAGCTAATGGAACTGCTAACTTATTTTTCATCAATCCCAGTGGCATCATTTTTGGCCCGAATGCACGGTTAAACATTGGTGGCTCTTTTATTGGCTCTACAGGAAACAGTATTCAATTCTCTGATGGTAACTCCTTCAGTGCTACTAACCCTCAAGCACCGCCGTTGCTGACGGTGAACGTGCCAGTAGGGTTGCAGGTGGGGGCAAATCCGGGTGCAATTCGAGTGGAAGGAGTAGGACATAGGTTTACAGTCCAAAATATCCGTAATAATCAAATTAATCGCAGTCAACAAAGCGATCGGGGTTTGCAGGTGAAATCTGGAAACACCTTAGCTTTAGTAGGCGGTGATGTGAATCTAAGCGGTGGTGTGTTGAAAGCAGCAGAAGGACAGATAGCTTTAGGGAGCATCAGTAGTGCTGTAGTGAGTTTGACACCTACTGATGTAGGTTGGAAGTTAGGCTATCAAGGGGTAGAAAGTTTTCGGGATATTAATTTATCTGGTCAAGCTGCGATCGATGCCAGTGGCTTGGGGAGAGGTTCTATCCAGATGGTAGGACGAGAAGTAAGGCTCAGCGATGGTTCTATTGGCTTAATTCAAAATCAAGGCTCAGAGCCAGCCGGAGACCTGATTGTAAATGCAACTGAGTTATTACAAGTGACGGGCACGAACTCACAGGTAACATTTCCCAGCCTGTTGATTAATGAAACTCTCAAAGATGGAGCGGGTGGCAAGATCGCTATTGCTACAAGAACATTGCTGGCATCGGACGGTGGAGGTATAGGCTCCAGAACATTTGGAACTGCCTCTAGTGGGGATGTGTCTGTCAGTGCTTCTGATGCGGTAAATGTAAGTGGTTTTTCTAATAGGAACCCAAATCTTTTCAGCTTTCTGGGTACTACAACTGTGGGTGCGGGAAATGCAGGCAATCTTGCAATTTTGGCTCAACAGATAACAGTTTTGGATGGAGGTGTGATCAGCACTGCTACGGTGAATACTGGTAAGGGGGGAAATATAACCATCAACGCTTCTGATTCTGTCACGGTGAGTGGAATTATTCCCAGACTTTTGCAAGTGTCTGCTGTTACCAGTGCAACAATTAGTGAAGGAAATGCAGGTACAGTTACCATTAACACATCTAGACTGATAGTCAGAGATGGCGGGAGTATTAGCACCTCTACCGGAGCCAAAGGTTCAGGTGAAACCTTGATTATCAATGCGTCTGATTCTATACAAGTCAGTGGCAAAGGAGAGGGAGACGGACTTCCTTCTCGCATAGAATCGTCTGCTCTGATTGTACCTGAAGTCCTTCGTCGAGCTTTAGGACTACCCGATCGCCCCTCTGGAAACTCCGGCAACGTCATCATCAACACCCCTAGACTTACTATTGCCGATGGTGCTAGAGTCAGTGTCGCCAACCAAGGCACAGGCCTGGCAGGCAACCTCAACATCAACGCCCGACAAATTCTGCTCAATAACCAAGGTAGACTCAGTGCTTCCACCGCATCGGGTAGCGGTGGCAACATCAAATTACGAGTTTCTGGCGATACCATTCTCCGTAACGGCAGCCAAATCGCCGCCGAAGCCGCCGGTACCGGCAACGGTGGCAATTTGGCTGCCAACACCAACACCCTCACCATTCTCGAAGGTAGCAAAGTCACAGCCAACGCCTTCCAAGGCAACGGCGGCAACATCCGCATCACCACCCAAGGTTTGTTCGCTTCCCCTGACAGTGGCATCACTGCTTCCTCCAGTTTCGGAGTCTCCGGCACCATCTCTATTAATAATCCCAACCTCGATCCGAGTTCGGGTCTAGTACAATTACCCGAAAACATCGTTGACCCCAGTACACAAATCGCTCAAGGATGTGCCGCAGATGGAGGTAACACCTTTACGATCGCAGGTCGAGGCGGCTTACCAGAAGAACCTACTGCTACCCTCCCAGGTCAAACTGTCTGGCAGGATTTACAAAACTATGCCGTAGAGTCTCCTGAGTCCCACAACGAACCGTCAAAGACTCTCCCAGTCACTACTGTCCCAGAAATTCCATCCCTTGTAGAAGCCGTAGGCTGGCAAACTAATGCTCGGGGTGAAGTAGAATTAGTGGCTAATTTTCCTGCGGGTGCAGAAGTAACTGCTAGCGATCGCATCCCTAATAACCATTGTCCCAGACAGAAAGTTGGCCCTTGAATTGGAAAAAGTAACAATTAGCAATTAAAATTTTTTTATATGTCACCTCCAAGCCAACAAAAGGGCAAAAATAAAATACTGCGCCGCACATTTTTATTTGTGATTGGAATAGTCGCAGCCCGACAATTAACTATATTTTTATCAGTTGCAGAAAACCGTTCAAAGTCTCTTAATATCGCAATTCAACTGATGCAAAAAATGCTCGCGTGGCTGACATCCTTAAAAGCCAGCCAAGACCATAAAACACCGCCTAACCCTTCCATTCTTCCCAAAGCCAGTATAAACCCTCAACTCTTACCTCCTGCTCCTATCCCAAAAATCCGTAGAAACCCCGATTCTCAACCGACTGTTTCTCCCTCACAATTAAAAGTAGCACCAGCTAAAAAAGGACAACCTATACAAGTGAGCCGAAAAAACGTGGTGGGGGTTCCTTTATATCAAACAACTATAGATTTGACTGACCCTGATACTTTGATTACTATTGGCCTAGCAAATAATGCACCAATGGCTAACAGTTCTCAAAGTTCTAAGGGTGACGAAGCTTTTGAAAAAATGGTCGAGCGCTATCGGGGCGCAGTAGTTGTCAATGGCACATTTTTTGGCAAAGATTCTCAAAAATGGGTGTTGGGTAATATGGTGTCAGCGGGTAAATTTCTGAAGTATAGCCAGTGGGAAAATTATGGGACAACCTTGGGTTTGCGTGTAGGAAATCAACCGGAAATGATTACAACGCGATCGGAAGGCAAGCCAGAATGGAACCAGCATTGGTTTTCTATTACTTGTGGGCCCCGACTATTAAAACAGGGTAAAATTTGGCTGGCACCTAAGTTAGAAGGATTTGCCGATCCTCATGTTCTCAATGTGGGAGCGAGAACAGCTATTGGGTTTCCTGCTAGTGGAAAAGAGCTATATTTAGTGACTTTTTTAACTAGCCTTTCGTTGGCAGAGGAAGCAGAAGTAATGAAGGCGATGGGATGTTATGAAGCGATGAATTTAGATGGGGGTGCTTCTACTGCTTTGGCTCATAATGGACAGATTTTGATTTCTCCGGGACGCAATTTAACGAATGCGATCGTGGTGTATGATAAAAATTATCCTGCCCCACAGGAAGTTAAAGCATCTTGGGAAGCTTTTCAGAAAGGTGCTCGGCCTTCTTACCCTAGATAAGTGGGATTAGACAATAACTTCTTTAACGATAGATTCCTTACTTTAAAATTAGTAGGAATTTCCCTTTTAAGTAAATCCACGTAATTAAACATAAGATCGGGATGGCTAACAAGCTGACTGTATAAACAGTCTTCCTTCT